>CAZURM010000026.1:0-24481 GCA_964622945.1 uncultured Proteiniphilum sp. | reverse complement strand
ACTAAATTTCAAATATTTCAAAGAACTCTTTTAGATTTTAATGGGACAGCAATGAAACACCATAATAAGCTATATATGCAAAAAAGCACTTGTTTGGACCTCTAGATTTATCTTATTATTTATTCTTTACTTTCCAATTTGGATTATAGGCACATTGACAGTTGAGAATCTAATTTCTGAAACTGCATCACAATTTGTATTAATGAACGATACAAGTGGAATGCTTATGCTTATCTTAGGATTAATAAATAGAATCTTGATAATTACACTTATTGTTACTTCCACGATTATTTATAATGAGACTATATCTATCAATTATAAACAACGCCATTGTTGTAGTTATGACTTGCTGGAAGTGGACAATAATAGATGCAAAATACCGAAAATATAAACCTTGAAATGCCCAATAAGTGGTTGCTCCTTTTGATATACTTAGCAGGTCAATGTTGATACATAAACATTTTTGTAAGTATAATTTAAATAATTACAGCCTATTAGTAGTTATACAAACAAGAGTGTTTTAGATATCTTAACAATTGTCCGTGCAAGATTTTCTGTTAATCGATCTTTTATTAGATAAACAGCATAATTTAGAAAATCATATTAAACTTAAAACAAAACTATTATTGAATCAATTTTTAAACTATAAATTTATGAAAACAACCAAACTTCTTTTCGGAGCACTATTTTTTATGAGCTTGATAATTTTACCATCATGTCTCAAAGATAACGATGATTTAAGTCTAAGATATCCCAATGCGATTGTAACGGTTAAAGAATCAGCAAATGAAACTCTTTTCTTTCAGTTAGATGACCAAACTACTCTTCTTCCCGTAAACTTGAAATTTCATCCTTACGATGGAAAGGAAGTGAGAGCTTTGATAAATTATCAAGAAACTGAAGAGGCAAGTGGAGATTTTGATAAAGCGGTACATGTAAACTGGATAGATAGTATTTTAACCAAACCAATGGCACCAAATTTAGGAGATCAAAACGACAAAGTATATGGTACTGATCCTGTTGAGATTGTTGCAGACTGGGTTACAATTGCCGAGGATGATTATCTAACTCTTAGATTCAGAACTATATGGAGTAACATAGGTGCTAAACATTTTGTAAATCTTATATCTACCAATAATCCGGAAAATCCGTATGAGGTTGAATTCAGACATAATGCAAATGGTGATGTGAATGGTAGAGTAGGAGATGGATTGGTCGCATTTAAGCTTGATGATCTTCCTGATACAGAGGGAGAAACAGTGAAGCTGAAGCTAATATATAAGTCGTTCAACACAACTAAATCAGTAGAATTTGATTATAAAACCCGTGTTGCAACACCCGCAACATCAGCAATTGCAGCCGAGCGAAGCGTAATTCCAATGCAATAATAAACACGCAATTTTTTACGATAGTACTTTCTTTTTCATTCTTTCTTTTAAATATGTAAGGTTGTACCTTTGTATAAGCGTACAACCTTACCAAAAGAAATTGAAAGCGTAGTTGGTAATGTCTGGATGAAATCCTTAGATGATAAAAGACGAAAACAGAGAGCGAGAACTACTTCAACAAATAGTGCGTGGCAACAAACTTGCTATGAAGACTTTCTATGACATATATTCTAGGTATCTTACTGTTGTATGTTCTCGTTATGTCAACAATAAAGAGGATGTTAAGGATGTTTTACAGGAAAGTTTTCTGAATATATTCAAATCAATACATAATTTTGAATACCGTGGTAACGGATCTTTAAAAGCATGGACTTCACGCATAGTTGTGAATGAATCACTTAAATATATTAAGGAAAATGAGAAAATGCAGCTTGCAAGTCTGCCTGATTGGGATATTCCCGATAATGATGATAACCAAGAGCCTGATTTCGAGGATATTCCAATTTCTATTATTTTGAAGATGATAAGTGCACTGCCAACCGGCTACCGCACGGTGTTTAATCTATATGTGTTTGAGGAAAAAAGTCATAAAGAAATAGCAGCAATATTGGGTATTGCTGAAAATAGTTCCGCTTCACAGTTGCACAGAGCCAAGAGTTTGTTAGCTAAAGAGATAGAGTCGTATCGATTAAATAAAATGAAGTATGAATGATAAATGGCAAGATGAACTTCGCAACCGTATGAACTTTCATGAAGAGGAGGCTCCTGAAGGGTTGTGGAAAGGCTTGGAGCAACGATTGATTTCTGAAAATATGTTATTCGAAACCGATATTATTTCGGCAACAAATAAGAAGCGTCGACTATTGATAATTAGTATAAATGCTGTTGTAGCTGCAATAGTTCTACTTTTTTTTATTCTTAAAATTTCGGATAGCAATAAAATCAATGAAACTTTAATCAATGATAATATAATAACTTCAGAGCTTGCAGATAATAATGTTTCAGAGATAATAGAATCTGTAAAATCAGATATAGAAATAAAGGCAAATAGTAAGTTAAATAGTAGTGATTTTAAAGATATAGAGGAGTTTCCGCAAGTAAGTTTTACAACAGAAAACGTATCTAATTCAGACATGTCCAAAGAGCAAACCTCAAAAGATGAAGCCCTGAAGGAGAATAATTCAAACAATGACGTCTTAAAAGAAGATCTTTACGAAAATCTGAATTATGAAAGTAGCAACCAGCTTTTTGCATCCTCAATTGTGAAAGATAATCATAAACAATCCAGATGGCAAACAAGTGTTTCCATAACAAATACTCCTAACAACTCAAAGGAAGCATACGTTGGTTATGGTACATTTGTACGTGAAGAAATAGTGGATCAGCAATATGCCTTTAAGTCTAAACACATGCTAGGCGCGACTTATACTGATGTTAAGCATGAACAGCCTATTATACTTGAGCTTTCTTTAAGATATAATTTAAGTGATAGATGGAGTCTTGCAAGTGGTTTAACATATTCAATGTTATCTTCTAAACTGCGATCAGAAAGCATGGATTATTTCCAAGCCGATACTCAAACACTTCATTATTTAGGTGTCCCCCTAAATGTGGGATACACATTTTGGCATAACAGTAAAATATCATCTTATATTTTAGCAGGTGGACTTGTAGAAAAAAACATAGCAGGCAAGTTAACAACCAACTACTCTATCAATAATAAATTAGATTTTACCAAAAAAGAAAGTATTACCTCTAAACAGTTGCAGTGGTCTGTTAACTCTGCAATTGGAATCGAATATCATATTTCAAATTTCCTTGGGATATATGCAGAGCCAGGCATGGTTTATTATTTTAATAATGGTAGTAATTTGGAAACTATTTATAAAGATAGACCTATGAATTTCAATTTAAGACTCGGTTTTCGTTTTAATATAAATGAGTAAATGAGATAACTTATTAATTTTACCCTAATGATTTAAAAAACTCAATTTCACTTCTCAGCTGATGTATTTCAGACTGAAGTGATTTAACTTTTCTGAGCATATGCTGCAATGCATCAATACCTTCCACATTTATATCCATATCGTAATACCAGCGAATAAATTGCTCCAAATCAGATAGCTCGTCATACTCAATAAAACGTTCTTCCTCATGATCCACTAAATGAATCAAGCCCACTTCGTGCAACGAATCGATAAATGATTCCTCCACTTCGTAAATCCTTAGGCATTCACTGTATAGTAATCGTTTTTCGCTCATGGCTTCTTTATTTTTGATAATCGTGTAAATAGTTCTTTCTCTTCATCAGAAAGTTGTTCGGGCAACTGCACTTTAAGTGATACGTATAAATCACCATATTTACCCTCTTTTTTATAAACTGGAAAACCCTTGCCTTTCAGTCTAAGCTTAGAGTTGGGCTGAGTACCCGGCTTAACTGTCATTTTAACCTGTCCGCTAAGAGTATTTATAATTACCTCTCCGCCCAAAATAGCAGAATACAAATCTATTGAAACATCGGTATATAGATCGTCACCCAGACGTTTAAAACTAGGGTCCTTATCAATTATAAATGTTATATAAAGATTACCAGTAGGGCCACCTCCTGTACCTGTTTGACCATATCCTGCTAATTTAATTTTCTGCCTGTCAGCCACTCCCGCAGGGATGGTTATACGCACATTTTTACCATTTATTGTAAGAGTTTGCTGATGTGTTTGCATTGCTTGACGGAGTGTCAGACGTAGTTCTGCTTGGTAATCAACTCCTTTAAACCGATGACGTCTGCCAGAGCTGCCTGCACGCTGACTAAACCCACTTCCAAACATAGAGTGAAAGAATTCTGAAAAATCCTCATCAGTAAAATCACCTTCAGTATAGAAAGTCTGCCCACCCTGACCGTGCCACTGTTGTTGATCACCCCACTGTTGCTGTTGTTGCTTAGCTTTTTCATACTCTTCTCCATGCTTCCAGTTCTCACCATACTTATCATACTTTCTCCGCTTATCCGGATCGCTAAGTACCTCATTCGCCTCATTAAGCTCCTGAAACTTTTTATGAGCTTCTTTATCATTAGGATTCAGGTCGGGATGCAACTTCCTGGCCTGCTTCCGATAAGTCTTTTTAATATCATCAGCCGATGCATTTTTGTCGACACCCAATATTTTATAATAATCTATGTAAGCCATATATCAAAAAATAAATTTAATCTAAATCACTGTTGTTTTTGAAGAATGTCTCACCATTTTAAAAATACCATTAAGCTCCTTTTCAGTCAAATGTCTCCATTTACCAATAGGTACATCCAGATCTATATTCATAATACGATATCGTTCCAGCTCAATCACTTCATTACCAAGATATTCACACATACGCCTAATCTGTCTGTTAAGCCCCTGAGTAAGAATAATTCTAAATGTAAACCTGTCAATCTGTTCCACAAAGCATTTCTTGGTAATCGTACCAAGAATAGGAACACCATTGCCCATTTTTTGAATAAATGTTTTAGTTATAGGATGTTTTACTTTCACGAGATACTCTTTCTCATGATTATTTCCGGCACGAAGAATTTTGTTTACGATATCACCGTCGCTTGTTAGCAAAATTAGTCCCTGACTATCCTTGTCTAGTCTTCCTATAGGAAATATACGTTCAGGATATTTAATGAAATCAATAATATTATTCTTTTCCCTACGGGTATCTGTCGTGCAAACAATTCCTCGAGGTTTATTCAAAACTAAGTAAACATGTTTCTTTTTCTTACCCTCTATATCGCCCTTTGGAGTGATAAGCTTTCCATTTAATCTTATTTCATCATTATACGAAACCTTGCTACCCATCTCGGCAACAATACCGTTTATAGTAACTCTCTTTTGTTCGATAAGCTTGTCAGCTTCTCTTCGCGAACAATAACCTACCTCGCTGAAATATTTATTAATACGAATTAAATCCCTATTTTTCATCTGAAATTCTTATGCTCCGTTGAATATTTTAAAAAAGGTAACAGATAATTGAGTCTGTAAAATATTAATGACAAATCATTTCCACTCGAGCAGTCTCCTTTCTCCCTCCATCGCTCTAATCTTTGTGGCATCTTGGCTTACTTCAATCACCCCTTTGTAGGCACCTGACTCATCTCTCAATGCAAAATACTGAATAAGGATAAATTTGCCTCTCGACTGAATCCAAAAATCGGCTTTACTCTTACTACCTGCTCTGAATGCATCAATAATATCTTCTACAACATGCACGCTTTCAGGTGGGTGACAGTTTTGTACAGTTCTGCCAATAACTGCTGGTGAACGAGGAAATATTCTATCCAATGCTTTGTTGAAGAATACAACCTTATCATTCTCATCAACAATTGTTATATCCACAGGAAGATGATTAAATACCATAAACACCATCTCCGCACTCAGTATCCCTGTTTCTGAAACAATCCTGCCTATTTTCAATAAACTATCGTTATTAAACCCGTCGCTATCTTTAAACTCTTTACTTGACTCACTTTGAGGTTTTTTTGGAGCCTCAATAAAAGGAAAAGGATATTCGAAGCTCTGTAGATGCATCTCGTCCCACATATCCTTGCTAACAGTTTCTGAAGCAATAGGATAAACCACAGCATTTTCTTTGTGGATCATCCTGAATACCTTGAAGAAATACTGACCAAGAGTTGTTTTAAAATCATTCCATCCGATGTTTTCATCTTCGAGTAAATCAATAACTTTCTTAAGTGTTTCCCGAATGTCGTCATCCAGCGACCACATAACCTTTAGTGGGCGATAATATTCCCAAATCTTTTCCAGATAAGGGAAGAGTATATTTTCTTTTTTAACGTAATGATGTTCAAACTCTCTGAACTCCTTAAAATGAGGAAGCAGCTCACTCCTCATACTATCAAACTCTTTCTGCTCCTTACCGTTGTATTTTTTGACAATCTTTTTAACCTGATTTAGTTTAAAAGTAAAGGCATCATTTTCAAGCATAAGATAATATAAGAAAGTACCATCCGAAGGTTTTTCCCATTCATAATTATTTATACTCCTTGTAATAACGTTAACAATCTTTTCCAGATATTCTTTAATCAGTTCTGGTTTTATGCCCATTTGTAGCTGTCTGTCCTCAATCCTCACAATATCATAAGGAGTAACACTATCAATTGTATCTTTGTAAGTGTCAATCAGCGTCTTAACATCATCACCATTCATTACACCTTGTGAGAAAGCCAGCAGTTCTTGGAAACGTTTCTCTGAATTTATATTTTGTTCTTTCATTTAGATAGTGTTTTTGTAATATTATTCTTTTTATATGATTGAGTAATGGCACAATCTTAGAACTAATTCATATTAACTCAACGCATGAAATTCGATTTCAATTTACAATAAATTTCTAAATCAACAAAAAATCTTTCCTGTGAGTATTTCCTCATCTTATCATTGTCTGTGGACGAGCATAGACATATATCTTTTGAGTTAATCGTAGTTAAAGATGCTCTTCATTTTGGATCTATATTCGATGCAGATTATATTAGAAAAAAAGTTATAGAGTTTTTAAAAGAGTACCTGAATTGAACAATAAAACAAAGCTTTAATTTCTATACATCATACAGAAATAGTTTTATATAATTTAATTTTTTATTCTAAATTCATTAGGAGTATCTCCAGTTCTTTGTTTGAACAATCTGCTAAAATGTTGTGGATATTTAAATCCTAATTCATAAGCCACTTCATTTATAGATTTGTTGGAGTCATGAAGTTTCATTTTAGCAACATCAATTACTTTTGTTTGAATATACTCCTGAGCAGAAACGCCTGTTTCTTTTTTTATCAAATCACCAAAATAATTGGCTGATAATTTAAGCTCTTCGGCACACCAAGCAACAGAAGGTAGCCCAATCTTGTCAGGTTTGTCTGAATTAAAGTAAAGATTCAAGATGTTCTCAAATCGCTCTAAAATCCCTTTATTGCTATTATCCCTTGTAATGAACTGTCGATCATAAAATCGAGTGCAATAGTCTAAAAAAAGTTCAATATTGGAGATAATTATATGTTTACTATGCTTGTCTATTGAATGTTTTAATTCATATTCAATTTTTGAAAAACAATCCAATATAATCTTCTTTTCATACTCTGATAAATGTAAAGCTTCATTTACTGCATACGAGAAGAAAAGATAATCATTAATATGTTCTCCCAATTTTGTCCCTGAAATTAAATCCGGATGAAACACCAAAGCCAAACCTTCTGGCTGGTAATAATCTTCTCCATACTGTCCAATCACCTGTCCCGGTGCAAGAAAAATTAATGTCCCTTCTTCGTAATCGTAATTACTTAATCCATATCTTAAATCGCCACACTTTATCTTTTTTAAAAAAATAGTATAAAAGGAATAACGTAATCTTCTTAGTTGCCTGGGACTAGCATTGTCAAGATGTACTATACTAACTAAAGGATGAAGTGTTTCCTGATTATTAAAATCATTATATTCTTTGATGCTACTGAAATTGATTATTGTATCCATAACTATAAATTTATAGTTACAAAAATAATGATTAATATTAATGGTTTATGCTTAATAACAGTAAATCAGTAAATTTGGTTGTTAATAGGTAATTTATATAAGTTAATTCTAAGATATTGACCCTATGTTTGCAATATAAATTTTTCATTTAAATTTTAAATAAAAAAACAGCTTTATGAAAATTAAAAACTTGAAAACTAACTTTTTTATTGCTCTCACACTATTTTTAATTATTTCGGTAGGATGTAAACCTGTAAATAATACAAATGAGCGCAGTAATTTAATTGTACTAAAAGAACAAGGAAGTTTCGCAGTTGGTGGAAGTGTGTTAAGTACTCCCGGCGAGTTTAATCCATATACACGTACACCCGAAGGACAAACACTTCATGGGGATCACGCATATATTGTTTATCAGGTTCCGGATAAAGCACGTGAACTTCCGTTGATATTTTGGCATGGAATTGGGCAATTCTCCAAAACATGGGAAACTACTCCCGATGGCAGAGAAGGGTTTCAGAATATATTTCTGCGACGTAGATATGGTGTGTATCTAATTAATCAGCCTCGTAGGGGAAATGCCGGACGTAGTACCGTTGAAGCAAACATCAGTCCTGTTACAGATGATCAGGAGTGGTTTGGAACTTTTAGAGTCGGTGTTTGGCCTAATTATTTTGATGGAGTGCAGTTTGATAGAAGTGAAGAAGCATTGAATCAATACCTTAGGCAGATGACCCCAAACATTGGCTCATTTGATACAGATGTTATAGTTTCAGCCACTTCGTCACTTTTTGATAAAATAGGAGATGGCATACTTGTTACTCATTCTCATTCAGGCGGTTTTGGATGGCTGACAGCCATAAGGAACAATAACGTTAAAGCAATTGTATCTTATGAACCGGGAAGTGGATTTGTGTTTCCTGAAGGTGAGGTGCCTGCACCTATTGCGAGTTCATCTGGACCGTTGTCTGCAAGCAGCGTCCCAATGGAGGAATTTATGGAGCTCACAAAGATCCCAATTATCATTTATTATGGTGATTTTATCCCTGCGGAACCTTCCGACAATCCTGGAACAGATGGCTGGCGTTCACGTCTAGAAATGGCTAGACTTTGGAGAGATGCAGTTAATAACCATGGTGGAGATGTTACTGTGATTCATTTACCTGAAATAGGTGTATTTGGTAATACACATTTTCCATTTTCTGACTTAAACAATATAGAAATAGCAGACTTAATGTCTGATTGGTTGCAAGAGAAAGGATTGGACAGATAACAAGTAATAAATAAATTTTTAGACAATGAAAAAAGTAGTTACTAATTGTATTTTGACAATAATGTTAACTTTCACATCAATTTTTGTCTTTGGTCAGAATCTATCCTCAAATCCTTTTGGATTGGTATATCAAGGTGCTATAGAAGAAAATGTTTCAGGTAAAGTAAACATTCACTCTGTTACTTATACTTTAAATGGTATAAATATTTCAGCAAATATTTATACACCTGCAGGTTATGATGCATCTAAACTTTACCCTGCTATTGTTGTAGCACATCCAAATGGAGGAGTAAAAGAACAGGTAGCCGGTTTATATGCTCAGCGACTTGCAGAATCAGGCTATATTACTATTGCAGCAGATGCTTCCTATCAGGGAGCAAGTGGTGGTGAGCCTCGTAATACCGATAGACCTGCATTCAGGATTGAAGATATCAGAGGTATGGTGGATTTTATAACTCAATATCCTGGAGTTAATTCTGAACAACTTGGGCTACTTGGCATCTGTGGTGGCGGTGGATACTCATTAGGAGCAGCGCAAACGGATAAAAGAGTTAAAGCTATTGCTACATTAAGTATGTTTAATTCGGGAATTGTAAGAAAAAACGGATTTGTTAATTCACAGGTTTCTACAATTCAGGAACGTTTACAACAAGCTACTGAGGCTCGTGCTATTGAAGTTGCAGGTGGAGAGGTGAGGTATCTATCCGATACTGAGTCTACGGATGAAATGGCCGATCAAATGCCATTTGATCTTTATCGTGAAGGTCATTATTATTATCATCGTACTCATGCACATTCAAATTCCACATTTAGATATACTATGAGTAGTCTGTTATACTTGGTCGACTTTGATGCTGCTGCAAATATGGATTTGATCAATCAGCCGCTTTTAATGATTTCAGGAAGTAATTCAGACTCACACTATATGACTGAAGATGCCTTTAATAAGGCTATAGGGACAGATAATAAAGAACTATTCTTAATTACGGGAGCAACACATATTCAAACATATTATGTGCCGGAATATGTTGATCAAGCAGTAAACAAATTAATAGGTTTTTATGGAAAAAAATTGTAATAAATAATATAAAAGAATGAAAACAACATTTTTAAGCTTTTTATTGATGGTTTTTGCTATTCAACTTTCATTGGGACAAAATACCGAAATTGAACAGGAAATCATTCAACTATCTAAAGATAAATGGCAGTGGATGGCGGATAAAGATATGGATAAACTTATCCCTCTCTTTCATGAAAATGCAGTATTTGTGCATATGGGTGGTGCTTGGGGAACCGAAAGAGAACTAAACATTATTGAGAGTGGAAGTATTTGGTATAAAAGAGCCAATATTCATAATGTGTCAGTTAATATAATCGACAACACAGCAATTCTTTTAAATAGAATTGACTTATTGGCGGAAGTTGGAGGTAACGAAGTTACAAATCCTTTTGAAGTTACGGAGGTCTATATAAAACAAGGAAATAGCTGGAAATTAGGTTCTCTCTCATTTACTCGTTTAATGACACCTAATTCTCAATAAAATATATAAGATATATATAAATTTAAAAAAAATGAAAAGATTAATATTTTTTATCGTATTGATAAGTTGTTTCGGTTTACAAGCGCAACAAACAGCTAATCCTATAGTTCAAACATCTGATGGAGTAGTTCGTGGCGTTACTGAAGGCAATGTTACTTTATTCAAGGGATTGCCTTATGCAGCTCCTCCTGTTGGAGATTTAAGATGGCGTGCTCCTCAGCCCGTTACAGCTTGGGAAGGAGTACGTGATGCTACCGAATTTGGACCAAACTCCGCTCAGGCAGGATGGCCAAGAGGCTCAGGCTCAATTGCCGAGGGCTCTTCTGAAGATTGTCTTTATCTTAATTTGTGGCTACCAGCTAATATTGAAGCTAATGCTAAACTTCCTGTAATGGTTTGGATTCATGGAGGCGCATTTGTTGGAGGCAGTGGTTCGGGTTCAAATGATATGGGCAGTCAATTTGCCAATCAGGGAGTTATGCTTGTAACAATAAACTATCGTCTTGGTCGACTCGGACATTTTGCATTTCCTGCTCTTAGTGAAGAGCATCCTGAAGAACCTAAGGGAAGTTATGCATTTATGGATCAAATAGCTGCATTAGAATGGATACAGAAAAATATTTCTGAATTTGGTGGAGATCCTGATAATGTGACCATATTTGGTCAATCAGCCGGTGGTGTTTCAATACATTCACTTCTTACTATTCCTTCTGCAAGAGGATTATTTCATAAAGCTATAAGTCAGTCTGGTGGAGGTAGAGATGGTGTTCTCACAGGCAGACCTATTAATAGGGATAATGCTGATCCCCTTTATACTATATCAGCAGAAACCATTGGTGTTAATTTTGCTCGCAAACATGGTATAGAAGGTACAGATGCAGCTGCTTTAGCCAAATTGCGTGCCTTGAGTGTTGAAGAAATTGTTGATGGAGGTTTGGAAAATGATGATGAAAATGGTCTTCGCATATACGCCGGCCCTATTTTAGACGGTGTATTAGTTACTGAAACTGCCGAAAGTGCTTACAATGGAGGTCGACAAGCACATGTGCCACTAATTATTGGAAGTACAAGTGCAGAAATTGGCGGAGGCTTTATTAATGCAAGTAGTTCTAAAGATGAGTTATTTGCTCTGTTTGGTGTAAATGAAAGTGAAGCAAGATCTGCTTATGATCCAAACAATGATAAAGAGTTTGCTGAGGTAATAACTATGTTTAATACTGATTGGGGTTGGGCTGAACCTGCACGAATGACTGCAAGAGCTTTCACTTCAGAAGGTACTTCGGTATATGTTTACAATTTTGGATTTGTTGCCCATGATATGAGAGAACGTTCACCTTTTGGTGCAGGTCACGGTGCTGAAATCTCATATGTTTTTCATACATTAAATGCACGTAGAGAAGGATCAGTTATACCATCAGAAGAATATAATCTTGCAAATATTATGAATACCTATTGGGCTAACTTTGCGAAAACAGGCGATCCCAATGGAAATGAATTGCCTAATTGGCCACTTTATAATATTCAGAACGAAGAGATATTAGATATAAATTTTGATGGGCAACTGTTTGGAAAACCTGACGACAGAAAAGCGCGATTTGATGTTGTTGAGAAAGCAATGAATCAAAGAGAAAAAACACAAACAATAGGTGGTATTTAATAGAAAAAGTAACATGAAGTTTTCTAGAATAAAGATATTAATATCGTTATTAATCATAATTTGTTGTATACCAAATACTATAAATGCAAAAGTTATAAACTTACAAAAATGTGAGTGAAGTTAATAATAACCTAAGCAAAGAATATCAACAAATAGTTGCAATTGCAGCATTTACAGCCAAAGGTGATCTAACTGAATTAAAAGAAGAACTTGCAGTCGGACTTGATGAGGGTCTCACTATTAATCAAATTAAAGAAGTTCTAATTCACACCTATGCATATTGTGGATTTCCTAGAAGTATTAGGGGTTTACAAACATTTATGGAGGTTCTGGAAGAACGTGAAACACAAGGTATCAATGATGTTATAGGAGATAATTCATCTCCTATAACTGATATACGAAGTAGATATGATAGAGGAAAAGAAATTTTGGATATACTGTTAGGTTCACCTCAAGAAGCACCTTCAACAGGTTATGCTGTTTTTGCCCCTCAAATTGAGATATTTCTCAAGGAACACCTTTTTGCTGATCTATTTGAGCGAGATGTGTTGACATACGCTGAAAGAGAGCTAGTAACAGTCTCGGTTATTGCTGCCATAGGTGATGCTGACCCTTTATTGCGATCGCATCTTAATATTTGTTTGAATATGGGGTTAACACCGATTCAGTTACAACAGTTTGTAAATATTATTGATTTAAAAATTGGGGGAGATAAAGCAAGCTCTACTCAATTAGTTGTCAATGAAGTTCTTGCCGAATACAATAAAGGAAAAAGTGAAATATTCCCTCAGGGAGAGTTGATTGATAATGACTATTTTACTGGAACAGCTTGGCATGAAAGACTAGTAACAGATATAGATAACTTTGACGTTACAGTTGGAAACGTTGTGTTTGAAGCTGGAGCAAGAAATAATTGGCATTCACACCCTGGAGGTCAAATATTGATATGCATCAGTGGAGAAGGTTTTTATCAGGAAAAAGGTAAACCTGCACAAAGGATGATAAAGGGTGATGTTGTTGAAATACTACCAAATGTAGTGCATTGGCATGGTGCAACTCATGATAGCAGTTAAATCAACAAAACTCACAAATTTACTCCACTCATATTAGCGTATCTGTCGCCTGTATTTGTTCCCAAAGGGATTATTGATTCAAGTCGATCGAGATCTTTTTGACTGAGTTCAATATTTGTAGCTGCAATATTTTCTTCTACATACTTAACTCGCTTCGTTCCGGGAATTGGTACATGTCCTTTTGTAATAATCCATGCTAATGCCAGCTGCGAAGGAGTAATATTTTTTTCATCAGCCACCTTTTTTACTTCATTAAGAAGTTCCATATTTTTGTAAAACTGCTCATTCTGAAATCGAGGCATGTAGCGTCTCCAGTCGTCAGATTCTAAGTTGTCAGGATTTTGGATTGTCCCAGAAATAAATCCCCGACTAAGAGGGGAATAAGAAACTAGACTAATTCCCAATTCTTTCAGAGTGTTAATAATGCCAAGCTCCTCAATCTGTCGCTCAATAAGTGAGTATTCTGATTGTACAGCAGTAAGGGGATGAATTTTGTGAGCCTTTCGGATGGTCTCAGAACCCACCTCCGACAGGCCAATATATCTCACTTTACCCTCTTTAACTAACTCAGCCATAGCACCTACGGTCTCTTCAATGGGAGTGTTTGTGTCAAGGCGATGCAGATAATATAGGTCGATATAATCACTATTTAGGTGTTGTAGCGAACGTTCTACAGCCTTTCTCAGGTAACTTTTACTGCCATTTAACTTACCCGTGCGATTGCCTTCATCATCTATTTCAACTCCAAATTTTGTTGCAATAATATACTTATCACGATTACCTGCAATAGCTTTAGCAATCAGCTTCTCATTTTCTCCTTCACCATACATGTCGGAGGTATCTAAAAAGTTACTACCCAGTTCATAAGATCTATGTATTGTTTTGATTGCTTCTGTTTCATCTGATTTACCGTAAATATTGCTGCCCTTAAGCTTAGACATTGCCATGCAACCTAATCCTATAGTTGGAACTACAAGTCCCTGGCTACCTAATTTTACCTGTTTGATTGTATTCATATTTAATATATATGTATTTCTTATTTGCAGTATAACAACCAAATTAAACATTAGTTTTATAAGGTTATAATTATAAGTATTTAATTGTTAACCTCCTTTCTTTGATAAAATCTAATATCCAACAGTTTTTCTATCTACTTAGCTCCTATCTCGCTCCTTTAAACCTTTTATATAATAGAATAAAATAAGACCAATTTGAGAATAAAATAATTCAAAATAGTAGCCAGATAAAGAATGTGTTTCGGACAAACAATACCAATTCATACCAAATAGCGACATGAAGCGACAAATTGACCGATTTTTGTTTTTGTCAGTACTATTCAACTAATTTGTCGCTCAGGATCGTAATTAAGATTACAGTTCTAATCTAAGATTTATAATAATATTTAAAAGTTAAATTATGGGCAAGTTAAGAAATGGTTTTTTTGGAGGATTCTCCGGTAAGGTAGGCAATGTTGTAGGAGCTAGATGGAAGGATATTGAGTATATCAGAAGTTTACCCTCTAAGGTGCATGATCCTAAAACTGATAAACAGATTAAACAACGTAGTAGATTTTCATTAATTATGGATTTTCAGAAAACAATTACTCAATTTATTCGTGTTGGATTCCAGGCTTATGCAAATGGAAGAATGACTGCGTTCAATGCAGCAACTTCTTACAATATGAAAAAAGGAATAAAATACGGCAATAAAGGTGTTGAGTTGAACTTTCCTAACATTTTGGTATCTAGAGGCTCGTTGTATTCTGCGTCTGTTGTAAATGTTAAGATTGTTGATGATGCTTTGCAGTTTAGCTGGAATTCTACTATTAAAGAAAATGCAAAATCAGATGATATTGTTATGTTGATAGTTTTTAATTCCAAAAAAAATGAAGCAGTTTATGATATTAATGCAGGCAAAAGAAGTAGTTCTACAGCTGATATTAAGCTGCCATACAGCTGGATAGATAATCCTTTAGAGACATTTGTTGCATTTAAAAATGCAGATGGATCGATAGTTTCAGATAGTGTATATGCCGGACAGTATAAAATAGGTGGCTAGATTAAATAAACTAAGGAACTGTTTTGACGTTATTATAATTGTATTAGGTATTAAATGACAGTACAATGATATTTAAGAATTTTACTTTGTATGTTTTTATTTCAACCCTTATCTTTTCTCTTTCATGTGAAAAAGGAGATGATATTATAAAAGTAAGAGATATTTTTACTGATTTTTCTTTTGTTGTTTTAGCAGAAGGTGATACGCAGTTGCTTACTGTGGCAGTTTTGCCTTCCAATGCTACAGACAAAAGCCTAGCTTGGAGTTCTAGCAATGATAATATTGTATCTGTTAATGACGATGGTTTAATCAATGCAATAAGTGTTGGTGTAGCACTTATTACGGTAACAACAATAGATGGAAATAAGAGTGTAACAATTAGCGTTTCAGTAGTAGATAATTGGTTATCTCTCTCTCAAAATGTAATTGAATCTTCGGTTACAGGAGGAGTTTACGAAATATATATTTCATCAACCAAAGCATGGAGCATTCAATCAAAACCACAGTGGGTTACAGTATCTCCAATAAGTGGTAATGCCACTGGAGTTGATTCGGTTTTAATAACTATTTCAGTTCCACTGCTTACAGGTATGTCTGTTCAACGTTCAGGTGAAATGATTTTTAAGCTTGATGAGAGGGATTTGTCAGATACACTTATAATAAATCAAAATAAGTCTCAATTTAGCGATGGTGACTATATAAAAGTACAAAGCTCCTCAATAGGAGATGGAATCGATCTTGTTTTTCTTGGTGATGGATACACTGTTGTAGATGTGAATTCAGGGAAATTTGACGATAATATCTATGAGGCAATAGAGCATTTTTTTGATGTTGAACCATACAGAACTTACAGAAACTATTTTGATGTTTATTTTGTTTATGCTTTTTCTGAAGAGAGTGGCATAAGTGACCATGAAATCAGTAAAAATACAAAGTTCTCTGCTAAATATGATAACCCCTCAACTACAAGGATGAGTATTGATCGTTCTGTTGCTTTTGAATATGCGCAGAAAGTCCCGCTTAGTGCTGATCTCACTGAAACACAAATTACTGTTATAACTAATAGCTCAAGGTATGGAGGTACGAGCTGGTCATACTCAAATGGCATGTCAATATCTGTTGTTCCCGTATCCAATCGTGATTTCCCTAATGATTTCAGAGGACTGCTTCAACATGAAGCTGGAGGACATGGATTTGGTCAGCTTGCTGATGAGTATGCCGAAAATAGTTCAACCATTCCTGAATCAGTAAAGGAAAACCTCATAAAATGGCAAGAGTGGGGGTTCTTCAAAAATGTGGATCTCACTGATGATCCTAATACCATCTTGTGGAAACATTTTATAGCTGATTCAACTTATTCATATGTTGGAGTATATGAAGGTGGCTACACATACACCAGTGGGGTATGGAGACCTGAGCCTGTTAGTTTAATGGCTGATAATATACAATATATTAATGCTCCGAGTAGAGAGTTGATTGTGAAGAGAATCAAAAAGCTTGCCGGTGAAACTTACTCTTTTGAGGAGTTTAAGCGTAATGATGTTAGGGAAATACACTCTCTAACAAAATCATCTGCAGTATCAACAGATGAGAGCTTAAAGCTTCTTCCACCAATTCTTATAGAGGTTTATTAGTTGATTTAATCCTATCGTATGCCATGCATTAACTTATTGAGTTTGGGTGATAATATTAAGACAATTATTCCTACACCTACCGCTATTAATCCAAACACAGTATATACGTCGATATATCTGGCTAGCGATTCTGCAGCTGAGGGGATAGATGCTGTAGCCTCAATAATATCTTCTGCACTACCTGCATTGGCACCTGTTAGTTTTGCTAATTGTCCGGCTAAAAAGTTGGATCCTGAGAATGAGAGGAACCATGCTCCCATAAGTGTTCCTGACAGTCGTTCAGGCGCGAGCTTGGTTACCATTGACAGGCCAATTGGTGAAATAAATAGTTCACCCACGGTGTGGAAGAAATAGATGCCGGCGATTATCCAAAGTGGTACAAGGTAGGCTTCGTTATGTATGAAATTGCCAAAGTATGTTATTAGGTAGCCAATACCAAGGAGAATTATACCAAATCCAAATTTTGCAGGTATATTGGGATTCATATTCTTTTCGGAAAGTTTTACCCAAAGCACCGAGAATAGAGACCCCATCAATATTATAAAGAAAGGATTGAAAAACTGAGTTTGTCCTGCAGTCATCTCAAAAAGTCCGAATACATTTCTATCTACACTTCTATCTGCAAACAGTGTAAGTGATGAGCCAGCCTGTTCGAAAAGAGCCCAGAATATGATATTGAAAAGACAGAGTATTATGAAAATTATCATTCTGTCTCTGAAAATGTTCCCACCTTTAATACCTTCTTTAATTAGAGTATATCCAACATATAAAAAAGTGAATACCAATAGAATACCCACTACGTTATTATATATGATAAGGAAATACAACAAAGGTACGGCTAAAAAAGAAAGAATTATAGTTAGATGAAATTGTGTGAATGGTCCGAACGTTTTGGAGTGAAGTTTTTGTGGATTTGGAGGATTACTTACATGTTTAAAATATTTACGTCCTGCCCAGAAAATGAGTAGCCCGAGGAGCATTCCAATTCCTGCAAGTCCGAATCCATACTTAAATCCAAATCTTTCACCTACCCAAACCACTACAAGTGTAGCTAGCAATGCTCCAATATTAATGCCTATATAAAAAATAGTGAAGCCTGAGTCGCGCCTTGGATCATTTGGTTTATATAGCTTACCTACAAGTGTTGATATATTTGCTTTAAAATATCCATTGCCAACAATGATGGTTCCCATACCAATATATAACCATGTTTCATTGCCACCTAGAATTAGAAACTCTCCTATTGCCATCATTATGGCACCAAGAATAACCGCGATACGATAACCCAGTATATTGTCGGCAACCCGACCTCCTAAAACGGGAGCCATATAAACAAGGGCAGTGTATGCACCATAAATTGCGAATGCTTGAGCATCTCCTTGCAAGATTGATTTTGTAAGGTAAAGTACCAGTAATCCTCGCATTCCATAGTAGCAAAATCTTTCCCACATTTCTGAGAAAAATAATACTGTTAACCCATGTGGATGTCCGAATAATTGTGGGTCCTTGTGTTCAATAGCCTCTTCTTTTATCATTATTTGTCATTTTAAAATTACCTATATAAATATTATAAAGCTAATTAATCATCTACTTTCGCACGTTTTGTTTCCCAAACAAAGTAAAGTACTAAAGCAGTGAAAGCAATCAGAGCAGTTATCTGAGCACCAACGCCATCAGGATCAGCCCATAATCTGAAGTTTAGAGCATCTGCATTGCCTGTAATAAATATGATTAATGCTCCTATTACACCAAACAGTGCCGCTCCGGCAATAAACCCAGATGAGATAAGTATTGCCCTCTGGTGGCGTGCGTTGGTGAGTTTGGGAGCGGATTTACTCTTGTTATTAATCCATTGGTTAAGTAATCCACCTACAATAAGGGGTGTATTTAGCTGAATAGGTATAAACATTCCTAAAGCAAATGCTAAAGGCGGTATGCCAAGCCAGTTTACTAGGATTGCAATTATAGCACCTATGCCAAGCATCATCCAGCTGACTCCGCTACCAGCCATGAGTGGCTCGATGATTGCAGCCATGGCATTAGCTTGAGGGGCAATCATTGGATTGGGACTTTCAGGTGAGAGAACGAAGCCATATGCCTCATTTAGAATATAAATAACAGCACCTACGGTTGCTGCTGAAACCAGTGTTCCGAGAAATTTGTATGATTGCTGCTTAGAAGGGGTAGAGCCAATCCAGTAACCAATTTTTAGGTCGGTAATAAAACCTCCTGCCATTGAGAGAGCTGTACAAACTACACCACCAATGATGAGTGCACTGACCATTCCTTTAGGTCCTCCAACTCCTACGCCAACAAGTATTACCGATATTAGTATAAGCGCCATCAGAGTCATTCCTGATACTGGATTTGAGCCAACTATAGCTATTGCATTGGCAGCTACTGTTGTGAAAAGAAATGATATAATCGCGATTGCTATAAGTGCTACTATTGATTGTGTGGGAGTAATATCTACTCCAACCATCAGGAAAGTGAATATTGCAAGAAGTGTAAATAACAGTAAAAGTGTAACAATACTCATTTTTAGATCACGATCATTTCTTTTTGTTTCAGGCTGTTGGGCGTCCTTTGCAACTTTTTTACCTGTAGCCATTGAAAAGGCGGTTTTTATTACACCTGATGATTTGATAATTCCTATAATACCTGCCATAGCAATTGCTCCTATACCTATATTGCGAATGTAGTTGTTAAATATCAACTCAGCAGACATAGCTTCAAATGGATTGATACCACCACCTGCTATAGCTCCAAGTGCTCCAACCTCGTTTACAAGAGGAACAAGTACCAGCCATGATAGTAATGAACCACAGACAATTATAAGTGAATATCTGAGGCCTACAAGATAGCCGAAGCTGAATATTAGTGAGCTCACATTGAACTTAAAGACCATTTTGAACTTGTCGGCGAGAACTGCACCAACAGGAATTATTTTTGTTGTGATTACCTCGCTCCATAACCTGAACTGAGAAAAACAAAAGTCGAAGAGACCACCTATGAGTCCACTAACTACCAAGAGCTTGGCTTTATTTCCACCTTTTTCTCCTGTCATGAGAATTTCAGTAGTAGCAGTTGCCTCAGGAAAAGGCAGTTTACCATGCATATCCTTTACAAAATATTTGCGAAAGGGGATAAGAAACAGTATTCCGAGGAAGCCTCCTAAAAGTGAAGCAAAGAATATTTGCCAGAAATTAACATCGATTTCGGGGTATTTTGCTTGAAGAATATATAGACCGGGAATTGTAAAAATAGCTCCGGCAACAACTACGCCTGAAGAAGAACCAATTGATTGTATAATAACGTTTTGACCGAGTGCGTTCTTCTTTCTTAATGCTGCTGAGACACCTACTGCAATAATTGCAATTGGTATGGCAGCTTCAAATACCTGGCCGATTTTTAGTCCTGAGTATGCTGTTGCAGCTGAGAAGATTATAGCCATTAATATACCCATAACAAGAGAGTATCCTGTTATCTCTGTTGCAGGTTTATTGGTAGGGAGAACTGGTTCGTATTTCTCTCCAGGTTCAAGCTCTCTGTACGCATTTGCGGGAAGCTCAGTTATTTTCTTTTCCTGAACTTCTTGGATACCTTGCTCTTTTGATTCCATATTTTTTGAATTATCTTTGATCAACTTTCAGTTACCGACTTTGGTATTTGATTTTTCTTTGGGATTTTAAATTTTCAATGTTCAGTAATTGAATAAAAAGTCGAAAATACAAAAAAAAATGTAAAGGACAGGTCTGTCAGCTCATTTTTATATCAAAATAGCTATATTTGTATAATACTAAAATAGCTATGATATAATGAATAAAAGACTTTTTCTTACCGCGCTAACGGTAATTTGTTTTTTAACACTTCAGGCACAGCAATATAGTCTGTATGATATATTAGGGGGTAAATTTACGCCAAAGGGAGTGTCGGCAATGGTTTCATCGGATGATGGGATGCATTACTATCAGTCAGATCCTGCAGGCACTTCAGTAATTAAATATTCTTACTCGACAGGAGAAGCGGTGGATACTTTGTTTAGTACACGTACTGCAAGAAACTGTACGTTTGACACATTCCAGGGCTTCATGGTAAGTGGTGATGAAAACAGAGTTTTGGTTTATCGTGACCGTGAGCAGATTTACCGTCGATCATTTAAGGCAAATTATTATTATCATGATGTACGGAGAAATTTTGTGAGGAGACTCACTGAACATACATCAAAACAGATGACTCCGGTCTTTTCTGACGATAGTAAGATGGTGGCATACGTGATCGATAATGATATTTGGTTGACAAAATTTGATTTTGATACTGAGTCGCAGGTAACTAATGATGGTGAGATAAATAGAATAATTAATGGCTCAACTGACTGGGTTTATGAAGAGGAGTTTGGTGTGACGAGCCTTATGGAGTTTTCACCCGACAATAGGCAGCTGGCATTCGTGCGTACTGATGAGTCTGGGGTGAAAGAGTTTACTTTCCAAACTTATAATGAACAGCTTTATCCTGATTATTATAAGTTTAAATATCCAAAAGCGGGAGAAGATAATTCGACTATTGAATTAAAGGTCTTTGATATAGAATCACGCGTAACAAGAACTATGGATGTGCCTATTGATTCTGACGGATATATTCCACGGATTAAATTTACTAATGACTCAGATCAGCTTGCTGTGATGACATTAAATAGGGATCAAAACCGATTTGATATGTATTATGTTAATCCAAGGACAACCGTTGCTAGGCTAGTCTTGAGAGAAGATAGCAAATACTACATTGATTCTGATTGGTTAAACTCTATTCATTTTAGTGATAATAGGTTTACATACGTGTCGGAGAGGGATGGATATAGCCACATATATATATATGAAATTACGGGGACATTGCAGAAGCAGCTGACGAGTGGAAATTACGATGTTACAGCTTTACTTTCTATGGATTCTCAAACCTCTACCATTTATTATCAAGCTGCTGATGAGTCTCCTTTACAACGGAATATATATAGTATCAACATAGATAAAGGAGAACCAAAACGACTTTCACAACAACAAGGATTTAATACTGCTTCGTTTAGTGAAAATGGCAAATATTATATAAATAGGTGGTCTGATTCAAATACCCCTACAGTTGTCACACTTCATGATGCTTCGGGTAAGCAATTAAGAGTTTTGGAAGATAACCGTGCTTTACGTGAAACATATGCTGCTGCTGAATTTCCAGAACGTGAGGATATTTCTGTGACTGCAAATGATGGAATTACACAACTGAATGGCTGGATACTGAAGCCTGTGGACTTTAATCCTGCAAAGAAATATCCTGTTGTTATGATACAATATAGTGGTCCTAACTCGCAGCAGGTGGTTGATAGGTTTAATGCTGGCTGGTATTATGCTCTTCTCAATGAAGGTATTCTGGTTGCTTGTGTTGATGGACGAGGAACTGGTGCTAGAGGCGTTGAATTTAGAAAGAGTAACTACCTAAATCTTGGTATTCAGGAGTCAGATGATCAAATTGCTGCAGCTCGTTACCTTGGTTCTCTTTCTTATATAGATGCTGACAGAATTGGAATTTGGGGTTGGAGCTATGGTGGTTATAATGTGCTTATGAGTATGAGCAGAGGTAATGGCACCTTTAAAGCTGGTGTGGCAATTGCTCCGGTTACAGACTGGCGTTTTTATGATACTGTATATACTGAGAGGTTTATGCGGACACCGCAACAAAATAATAGTGGCTATGTTAATGGTTCGGCTATTACTTTAGCTCGTAATCTGGAGGGAGACCTTCTTCTTATACATGGTATGGCTGATGATAATGTACATTTTCAAAATTCAATTGAATATACTCGTGCTTTGATAAGCGAAAACAAACACTTTGATATGTTTTTCTTCCCAGATAAGGATCACTCTATCTTGGGAGAAAATACAACTCGTTATTTATATGACAGAATAATTAGTCACTTCAAAACAAAATTGTGAACTAAGGTTACTACCTTATACAGTTAATAGTAATATTATTCTGATTATCTGCTGCCGTTATATAATATATATGAGGGCGGCAGATTTTTTTATTCAATTAAATATAAGATAAAGTGATATGTTATATCTAAACAAAAAGTTGCTTACATTGTTATTATTTGACATCACGCAAAATTATTATTAAAGAGTTATGTATAGAAGGAGTATAGTGTATGAAAGTGTGTATAATTAATTTATGATAGAAACTACCAAAATAGAAAGAATACTACGAAATCCGTCGTTTGGACTTATACCGTTATTAGTTTTTTCAATACTAATTTACATATTATATTCACGAATAGCAGTGATTATTGCTTTGTCGTTGTCTCTAATTGGACTAATCGTCGTGAAAAAAAATAGTCGACTGATTTATGATGTTTCTACATTAACCTTTTTAATGGCGCTGTTATTGTCATTCACTAACTTGTCAGCTCTTCCTTATTTGAATAAACTCATCATTGTTGAGATAATATTTGTAAATCTCTTAATGTTTATTAGATTATCAAGGGGTAGATTATTAACAATAGCTGCAAGAGATAGGGATAAGAGATCGAAAAGCTTTATAAAAGAATCGTTTAGGGTAGCGTTTCAGTCCCAGTATGGGTTGCTGTTTCACCTATTATTAATTCTTTTATTCTTTGTGTCGGGTAATAATGAAGCTTCTTTTGTTACTACTATACTTATGATAAGCTTAGTTCAGATAATAATTATTGTAATTATACTTTTTGAAACTACGCGTCTGAATTTACTAAGAAAGAAATTGCATAAAGAGGAGTGGTTGCCTGTTGTAACTGAAACGGGGCAGGTTATGGGAAGAGTAGCAAAATCAGTTACAAAGGATATGAAAAACAAGTTTATGCATCCGGTTGTTAGAGTTGCTTTAATGAACAAGGATTCAATATACCTAAAGGAAAGAGACTTGACGAGACTATTGAATCCTGGAAAGCTTGACTATCCATTTGAGATATACATGCAGTATAATGATGAGATTGATGCAGCTGTAAGGAAATTAATTAGTAAAGAGTGTGGAGCTGAAGATATACCTTTACGTTTTATGCTAAAATACACTTTTGAAAATGAGGTTACCAAGCGTTTGATATTTTTATATGTTTCGGAGATTGATGATGAACAGTTTGTAAATCTTAATCTGCAGAGTGGAAAATTATGGACAACTGCACAAATTGAAGATAACCTTGGGGCAGATATTTTTTCTGAGTGTTTTGAACTGGAATTTGAATACCTTAAAAATACACTCCTTTTAGCTCAGCGATTCAAAAAAACATTGTAAATCACTTGCACATCTTATTGATTCTTTGTAATT
>CAZURM010000025.1:0-25615 GCA_964622945.1 uncultured Proteiniphilum sp. | reverse complement strand
TAAACCTTATAGGGAACTCTTATACTGCGGCAATACCTATTAATGCAGCTGCATTATCATTTTCTCAAGGTGTAGATGAAACAGTTTATCTGTTTAATACCGGTACTCGCGACCAGTGGCGTAAACTTAATGGGACGGCAATTAATCAGCAGGGCTTCCGGAGTGGACAATATCTTGCAGTGCCGCTGAATCTTGGGGGGCAAGAAGATTTACCTGACAGAATTCCATCAATGCATTCATTTATGGTGACAGTGAGCTCTGGGACAAGTGGTGAAGTAGTCATTGATTACAGCCAACTTGTTAAAAATACAACTGTTAATCGTGGTGATGGCACACAGATCGTTACACGTTCGGCTGGCAACTCTTTAAATAATTCATCATATCAACTTCCATCAATAATAATAGATGTAATTGGTGAAGAATCGGCTGATCGACTTTGGTTGTTCGCCAAACAAGGGACTACTTATGGTTTTGATAATGGATGGGATAGTAAAAAAATGTTTGAAAACGATATCGTACAAATATACGCTGCGGACAATGACGGCAGCGATCGTTTCCAGGTTGCTACAATACCTGCATTCAACAATATTACTCTAGGCTTCAATGCAGATGTGATCGGTGAATACAAACTTGAATTTAAACTTTCGGATCATTTAGCTAATCAAGAAATATATCTTTATGATCTTAAAAACGGCAAAAAAATTTTGATATCTAATGATGGATCTTACAGGTTTAATTCTGATATAGGAGATTTTAACTCTCGTTTTCGTCTTTTAAATTCATCGATTGATGATAAGTCTGATGAGCCATCAGTATCAGTTGTAGACAATAAAATTATTATAAATAATAATACACTCAATAGTTACACTGTATTTGTGTCAGGTACCGATGGTGAACTGCTTCACCAAATAGATGTAGCACCTAACAGTAGTAATGTTGTTCAAATGGATGTGGCAGGTAGCTATATTGTTAGAATTCAAAATGCTGACATACATCAAATTAATAAAATTAAAATAGAATGAAAACAGAGCGTTTGCTACATTTTGAAAAAAATGTCTATGCAAATTACAGAAATGCAAAAACAGTTTCTGAACTAGCAGTTCTATGTAATTACAATCAAATAAAAACGTTTACTCGTCATTTTAAAAAAATATTTGGTCAATCGCCTTATCAATGGATGTTGGATCGTAAATTTGAGGAAATACAACATTTAGTATTAAATACAAATATTTCAATATCAGATATTTCTGAAACATATAAATTTGAAAATTTATCTCACTTTTGTAATTCATACAGAAAACGTTATGGAATAACTCCCACGAAACATAGGGATACTTATTCAAAAAAGTAATTATGTAATACTGCAATGGTGTAATGATTTAAGAAATACATTATCTTTGTTTCTTCAATATTTAAACAAGTTAATTATCCGATACCAAGTTAATTGTCCTATATTATGAAATACAACAAACTGTTCTTTTTGTCAGCAATTGCTGTCGTAATATTGTTTTGTTCTTGCAACAAAAAAACGTCTGAGAATGAGTGGATTCAACTCTTTAATGGTAAAGATCTCAATGATTGGACTACAAAAATTGTTGGCTATGAAGTTGGCGACAATTTTGGAAACACTTTTAGGGTGGAGGATGGTTTAATTAAAGTGAGATACGAAGCTTATGACTCTTTAAGAGAACGTTTTGGACATCTTTTCTATAATGATGAGTTTTCGCACTACAGGCTCAGGGTTGAATATAGATTTTTGGGAAATCAGACTCCCGGAGCTCCAAGTTGGGCTTACAGAAATAGTGGCTTGATGTTGCATGGACAGACCCCTGAGTCTATGGAACTGAATCAGGATTTTCCTACTTCTATTGAGGTGCAACTGCTTGGGAGCGACTCGCTCGTGGAGCGTACAAACATGAATGTTTGCACCCCCGGAACAAATATTGTAATGAATAATGAGTTAATTCTTGATCACTGTGTAGACTCTAACTCAGATTTTTTTTATGGTGATGAATGGGTTACAGTTGAAGTGGAAGTTAGAGGTAATGATGCTATATATCATATAGTTAATGGTGATACAGTAATTCAGTATAGTAACCCTCAACTTGATGAAAGAGATCATACCTATGCTACACTTATCCAGCTTTATGATGGAGAAAAGATGCTTAGTAAGGGCACTATATCTCTGCAAAGTGAAGGGCATCCTGTTGATTTTCGTAAAGTCGAAGTACAGATTCTAAAATAATAGGCATTACCTTATTCAAACCAATAGGTTTTACATAAAATCTTTGAGTTTTTATTACAACTGTGCTTTATCATTTAATTTCATTAGATCTATTTCTGAAAATATTACTAACTTTGGATATCTGAAATTTAACTACATACCAAACTACAAAATATTTCTATGGGGAAAACAATTATTAAACTCTTAAATGAGTCAGTTTCTAGATTTGGAGATATGCCTTATCTTCATGAATCTCGTCATGGAGAAGAAGAGTATAGTTCGCTTAGTTATAGTGAAGTGCAAAAAGAAGCAATCCGTTTTGCTGCCGGATTAATAGCTTTGGGTGTAGAGGCAGGACAACGCATTGCACTTATTTCAGAGGGTAAAAATAACTGGGTGCTGGGTGAACTCGGCATACTACATGCAGGGGCGGTTTGTGTTCCTCTTTCTGTCAAACTTGAAACAGAACAGGATATTACTTTTCGCATTAATCATTCTGATACAGTTATGGTATTAGCTTCTGATCAACAGATAACTAAGCTGCGTACCATGAAAGATAAACTATTGACTGTAAAAAGATATATTCTGTTAGATCCGATTGAACCTGAAGGTGATGATGAGCTATATTTTGAGGCTGTTAAAGAATTGGGTGATGCTTTACTTGCCACAGACAAAAAGGCTGTGGATGAGCGTATTGCAGCTGTTGAGCCCGATAGTCTTGCAAATATTTCTTATACTTCTGGTACTACTGCTAACCCAAAGGGTATTATGTTGTCGCATAACAATTATGTATGTAATGCTGAACAGGCAGTCGATCACTTAAACGGTATTCCATCACACTTTCGTACACTATTGATACTTCCCTGGGACCACTCTTTTGGGCATACTGCAGGTATTTATGCTTTTATGAAGTGTGGAGCTTCAATTGCATCAGTTGCTGCTGGTAAAAGTGCAATGGAGATTTTACGTAATGTGCCTAAAAGCATTAATGCAATTAACCCACATCTGTTAATGAGTGTGCCAGCTCTTGCAGCAAATTTCAGAAAAAATATCGAATCTGGTATCGAGAAAAAAGGGAAAACTACATATAAAATGTTCAAGCAGGGATTAAAAATTGCATATCGTTATAATGGTGAAGGATATAACAAAGGTAGAGGTAGTCGTGCTTTACTCAAACCATTAGTAGCTATGTATGATCGTATTATCTTTTCTAAGATAAGAGAGAATTTTTCTAGCAATATGGAATACTTTATTGGTGGGGGGGCACTGCTGGATATTGAACTTCAACGTTTTTTCTATGCAATAGGCATTCCTATGTATCAGGGCTATGGCCTTTCTGAAGCTTCTCCAATAATTTCTGCAAATACTGCTAAAGAGCATAAACTTGGATCTTCAGGTAAAACTATGCCTCGTATGGATATACGTATTGGTGATGATAATATGAAATCTCTTCCAGTTGGTGAAAAAGGAGAAATATTGATTCGTGGGGGGAATGTAATGTTGGGTTATTGGAAAAATCCTGAAGCTACGGCTGAGACTATTGTAGATGGTTGGCTTCGTACAGGTGATATGGGTTATATTGATTCTGATGGATACCTTTATGTTTTAGGTAGGACTAAGTCTCTTTTGATAAGTAATGATGGAGAAAAATTTTCTCCTGAAGGCATTGAGGAGTCGATTATGGCTAAATCGGAATATATAAATCAATGTGTATTACATAACAACCAGAGCCCATACACTACTGCATTATTAACACTAAACACTGATGCACTAAAACGACGCACCTCTAATCCTGATGAAGCTGCACAAATTATAGCCGGTGAGCTAGCTGAATATCTTAAAGGAGGTAAAAATGACGGACTTTTTCCATATAGATGGATACCTACTGCATTTGCAATTATTGAAGAACCTTTTAGTGAGAAAAATGGTTTGGTGAATTCAACAATGAAGATAGTAAAGCACAAGGTTTATCAAAAATATGAAAACGAGATAGAGATGTTGCATACTCCGGAAGGGAAGAAACCTGACTCGGAATATAATATCAATGTATTGAAAACATTGTTTGTGGAATCTTGACAATTTAGATTACCTTTGTAATATAATTTTAATACTATTATTTGCTTTAATACAACCATCTATTAATCATTAATATTATGATTATTGAGAAAAAACAACAGCTATCTTTATGGCTATTTTACCTGTTGGTATTTGTTTCATTTTTTATATTCCTGCAGGTCACTTCAGAATTTCATTTCTATTATATTGAACAGAATCATCTTTTTAGATACTCTGCCAACTACTTCTATTCTATTGCCATAGCCCCAGGTGGCTGTGCACTTTTTTTATCTAATTTTTTATTGCAGTTTTTTGGAATAAAATATATGGGTGCATTTATTATGGCATTTTTATTAACAACCATACTTTTTTTTACTGCTCAGATAGCAAAAAAGATAAGTGGTAATAATATGTTCATTATTTTGTGTTTGTTGCCTGTTGTTTTTTTGATGTTTGCACAATTCGATGAATATTATAAATTACAGGGAACAGTAGCATTCCTTTTTGCAGTAGTTGCAATTTATTGTTATACGTTTATAAATAAGTTCTCAATAAGACTATTTTATCTAATCATAATAATTCCATTATTGTATGTTTTAGGAGGATCAGTCTTTAGTCTGTTTGCAATCTCAATTATTGTATATGAACTACTTTTAAAAAAAGAAAAAAGATGGACAATATGTTTGACTACACTTTTTTTAACAGCGCTGATTGCAGTTATTGCAGTTAATTTTGGATTAGCTCCAAACTACAAATTTGCCTTATTACCTGATCTATACTATAATCCTTTATTAAAACCGTTATTTCCACTTTTATTATATGCATGGATATCTTTCCTTTTTTGCATATTTATAGGAAGATTGTTGATATTAAGTAAAAAAGAGTCTTCAACGACTTTCGGTAAATCAATTGTTTCTTTTTCAGCTCAATTGATAGTTATAATTGCAGTGGTCTTTGTGATAAACAAGAAACTTTACAATCCAGATAAAGACAACTATTTACGGTTTGATTATTATTATTATACATCCCAATGGGATAAAGTGATTGAGTTATATAATCAAACAGAAAAAAATAATTTCATATATTTAAATGCACTAAATGTAGCTTTAGCCGAAAAGGGAATTTTGGCAGATGTTATGTTTGAATACGAGCAAAATGGTTTTAGCTCCGTTCTTGTGAACAATCAAATGCCAAAACTGTATACTGATATATTTTATACTATGGGTGATATCGCTTCCTCACAAAGATTTGCTTTTGAGTCTTATGTAACTTATGATGAGATGATTAGTGCAAGAATGCTAAAAAGATTAATTGAAACTAATTTAATTTTTGGTGCATACTCGGTTGCCGAGAAATATATTTCAATTTTAGAACAATCGCTGATGTATAAAACGTGGGCTGTAAATCATAAAAAATTTTTATATAACGATCAAGCAGTTGAAAATGATCCTGTTTTAGGATCGAAGAGAAAGGGGCTTCCTAAAGAAGAGGTTGAGTTTTATAACAATGGGATTACTGAAAATCTTGAAAAAATCGCAATTGCTAATCCATCTAACCAGACTGCCATACAATTTCTTGGATCTATTTATTTATTGAATAAGGATATTGTCAGTTTTGGAAAAATTATTAAAAAATATTACGGTACTAGTGTCCTTCCAAACCTTCCAAAAAGCTTCAGTGAAGCGTTAGCTCTTTTGATTGACGACGATGCAGAAGAATATGGAGGTTATGAAATTCCCCAAGAGATACAATCAAAATTTAATGAACTAAAAAGTACAATAATCGAGAATCAGAAAAATCCGTACTTGGAAACATTAATAAAAAACCAGAATGGTAATACCTATTGGTATTATTATCTTTTTAATAAATCATAATGAAATATTATATTTATACAATCTTAATCTGCCTACTATCTTTTAGTTGTAGCTATAATAGTGCTTCAGTGATTGACTTAGAGGTGTATCCTGAACTATTTCCTGATTTGATAGAAGTTACTATCCCTTATAATATATCACCCTTGAATTTCACTGTTAAGGAAGATGTAGATGGTGCTAAAGTCATTATTGAAAATGGAAGAGAAGAGATAAAAATAAATTCTAAAAATGGTGATATAACAATTCCTTTTCGCAAATGGAAAAAATTGTTAAGTGAATCAAAAGGTGAAACACTGAATTTTAATATAAGTGTCAAAAAAGGAAATCAGTGGGAGAGTTATAAATCATTCCCTGTTTACGTATCTTCAGATCCAATAGATAAATATATTGCGTATCGTTTAATTCCACCTGGCTATGAATTATGGAGTAAAATGGGAATATATCAACGTAACCTAGAAAACTATGATCAATCTGCAATTTTTGAAAACTCTCTTACAGGTGGTAGTTGTGTCAACTGTCATTCATTTCCATCACAAAATCCTGATATGATGCTGTTTCACATGCGTCAAGTTTATCCTGGATCTATATTGATAAGTAATGGAAATGTACAAAAATTAAACACTAAAACTGATGAAATCATGTCATCACTCGTTTATCCCTCATGGCATCCTTCGGGAGACTATATTGCTTTCTCGGTAAACAATACACAGCAGCTGTTTCATCAGAATCATGAGAATAGAATAGAAGTATATGATTTGAGCTCTGACGTTGTTATTTATGATGTAAAGAATAATGAAATATTTACTTCTCCTGAGTTGTTTTCACAGGGTGTTTTTGAAACGTTTCCTACTTTCTCTCCTGATGGAAAGACAATTTATTTCTGTACAGCAGATTCAGTAGAAATGCCAAAATATTACCAAAGTGTAAAATATAGTCTGTGCAGTATCTCATTTGATCCGATTGCACGTACTTTTGGAGATAAGGTTGATACTCTTTACAACGCAAAACTTCATGATAAGAGTGTCTCTTTTCCTAGAGTGTCGCCTGATGGTAAATCACTTATGTTCACTTTGTCTGATTATGGAAACTTTTCAATATGGCACAAAGAGTCTGATTTGTATCTTATGGATCTTGCAACTAAAGAATTCAATTCGCTGGATAAGCTCAACAGTGATGATGTTGATAGTTACCACTCATGGAGCAGCAATAGTTGCTGGGTAGTTTTTAGTAGCAGAAGATTAGATGGATTATATACCAGACTATATATTGCCCATGTAGATGATCAAGGTAATACGGGAAAACCCTTCTTACTGCCTCAGAAAAAACATAATTATTATAATGAATTTATCTATTCATATAATGTGCCGGAGTTTATAACGGACAAAGTAAAGGTTTCAAAAAGAAAAATTGCTCTTACAGCTATAAATGACAAAGGAGAAGATGTTACTTCATCGCAATACACTCCATTTCTACAAGCCAAGTAGGTCGACAAACAGGTGCATACACAATTATCTTAGGGATATTAGGAAACTGATTTTCTATTATCCTGTTTACCACTTTATAGTCTGAGATATCACGTAGATAAACTATAAGTTGAGATAAATTATCAAACTTGGTCTCAGCCTCTTCCAGTAGTTTAGAAACATTAATAATCATTCTTTCAGTCTGTCTTATTATATCACCTTCAAACATAACTCTACCTTTATTATCAATACTGGCTGTGCCACTGATGAATATTTGATTCCTAGTTCCGAAATCAATATTAACTCCTCTTTCAAAAGTTACTCCATATTCATATGTAGGATTTAAATATTCAGGAGCGTATAGATATTTTATTTGCTCCATATCAAGCCCATCAATCGCATAAGCATCAAACAATACAGATGATTGTGGATTTTTGTGTCGTCCGAATATGCCTGTGCTTGCAATGTAATGTGTTTTGTTAGTTAAATTGATTTCAGTAAACTTCCTTTTTCTGCTACGTACTACGCCAGGATAATTTGTATCTATATCATTAATAAAGAAACTTGTTCTAACACAATTATGCTCAATACTACATCCCAGTTGTTGTAGATCTTTTTCATACTTGTACAAAATCTTACTTGTTTGTTCTTCAGAGTTGCCTTTACCATATGTCAGCTCGGTTGTAAAATAGTGAGAGTAATTATCTTTAACTCCAAAAGAGACACTATCATTTGGCATATCTAAAACTTCAACATCAGTTTTCATCCATGTCCATAATGCAATTTTACTGCCACTCAAGGGAGGCTGTTCAACTGTTGAAACTGCAGATTTAGGATAGTCTTCAAGTTTTTTTTCCAGCAAATCTATCTGGTTGTATATATCACTCAAAAAGTAACGTTTGAAAACAGGAGTTAATGTGGTTGTAATCTCATGTTTTAAAAACTCATCAAATGCTTTATGTAGTTTGTTTAATTGTTCTGCATAAGAGTCTTCAACAGTTAGAACATGAAACATAGCATGGCATTCAATAATTTTGTCTTTTTCAAGAAACATAGAAGTTTCTATCTTGACATCGTTGTGAAATAAGCATTTATATTCCATTCGTAATATGTAGTTTTTTCAAAATTAGTATATAAAGTTGTAGTTATTAATAGTATTACTATCAAAGTTAATAACTTAAGAACAATTGTGGTTATTGTTTGACTTGTTTAATATTTCTTCACAGATCCACAACCTTTACATCCGTCACAATATGAGGAGTTTTTCTTAGTAAAAAAGAATTTATATATGTGCCTAAGGAGGATAAATCCTACTGCTGCCCCTATGAGAATTACTATAATTAGTTGAATCTCCATAATATTAAGTGTTTAAATTTAAATAAACAGACTACCCACTTGAAATGTCAAGAAGGCTATAATCCAAGCAAGTCCAGTTGTGTATAAAACGCTGAAGAGTCCCCATTTCCATGAGTTGGACTCTTCTTTTATGGCTACTACTACCGCTATACATGGGAAGTATATGAGTACAAATAGCAGAAAAGCTGTTACAACAAGGGGTGTAAAAACAGGGCTGCCATCTGCGTGAGTTACTGAGAGCAGACGGTCTTGCAGCGATTCCTGATTTTCACCGTCACCTGTATATAGCACTCCCATTGTACTGATAACTATCTCTTTGGCAGCCATTCCCGAGAGAAGACCAACAGACATCTTCCAGTCAAATCCAAGTGGACGCATAGCAGGTTCTATGAATTTACCAATTCTACCAATGTATGAGTTTTCTTGATGCTGAATATTATGAGCTACTGATGCTTCTGTTATAAGTTGATCTCTCTGTTCTGCATCAATTTGATTTTCTACAAACAGATTTTCAATCTGCGTGGTTTGTGCTTCAAGTGCATTGTTCTGTTCACTATTTTGAGGGAAATAACCCAGAAACCATATAAGTATAGATGCTATCAGTATGGGGCCTCCCATTTTACGGAGATACTGACTAGCTCGTTCCCACATATGTATAAATATTGATTTAACAGTTGGCATCCTATAAGGGGGCAGCTCCATAACAAATGGAGTTTCCTCTTCTTTAAATAATGTTTTTCGGAATATGAGTGCTGTAAGTGAGGCGATTAATAATCCTATAGTATAAAGTGCAAGGAGTACTAAACTAGCATTTTTTGGAAAGAAAATACCTATGAAAAGGATATATACAGGAAGTCGTGCACTGCAAGACATGAATGGAACTATCAGCATGGTTATCATTCTGCTACTTCTGCTTTCAATTGTGCGAGTTGACATAATTGCGGGAACGTTACATCCAAATCCCATAATTAAAGGAATGAAAGATTTGCCGTGTAACCCAATCTTATGCATTAGTTTATCCATTATAAACGCCGCACGTGCCATATATCCGGAGTCTTCCATAAATGCAATAAAAAGATATAGGATAACTATATTGGGTAAGAACACTATTACACCACCTACACCACCAATTATACCGTCAACTATAAGATCTTTTAGTGGCCCTGGAGACATGCTACCTCTAACAAGATTACCTGTCCATGCAACAAAAGATTCTATCCATTCCATAGGATAATTGCCTAATCGGAATGTTGCTTCAAACATAATCCATAAAAACAGAAAAAAGATTGGAAAGCCTAAGTATTTGTCTGTTACTATAGAGTCAATATGCTTGCTTTTATCAACTGAACTTGGTTTTTCTTCAAGTGTTTCTTTTAATCCTCCGGCTATAAATCCATATCTTGCATTTGTAAATGCTGATTCAGGGTCTTCCCTTAATAGTTTTTCTATATAACTACGTTCTTTATCTCTGCGTGCGATGATGAGCTCATGTTTGGGTGAGTTGGCAATCTGCTTTTCTGCTTCTATATCACCCTCAAGGAGTTTCACACAAATATATCTTAATGGGAGGCCTCTTTTCGACTGGTAGTTGTTTTTTAACTCTTGCTCCATTATCTCTAAAGATTTTTCTAGCACTCTGCCGTAGGGGAGCTGAACATATTCGTGGTCATTTTTTTTATGGACTTCAATCACTTGCTCAAGCAGCTGTGGAATCCCTTCGCCACGTTTGCCAACAGTTGGTACTATAGGTATGTTTATAAACTGTGAGAATGTAGTATGGTCAAATTGTCTGCCACTCTCTTCAAGCTCATCATACATATTAAGAGCAATAACCATTGGAACTTCAAGTTCCAGCAGCTCTGTTGTTAGGTATAGGTTTCTTTCCAATGCTGAGGCTGAAATCACATTCACTATAACATCAGGTTCCTCGTCTAAGATGTAATTACGAGCATAAAGCTCTTCAGGTGAGTAGGAGGAAAGTGAATAAGTACCTGGCAGATCCACCAGCGTAAATTTGTATCCATTATGTCTAAGGTAAGCCTCTTTGGCATCAACGGTAACACCTCCGTAGTTTCCCACATGCTCATGAGATCCCGATGCCAAATTGAATATTGAAGTCTTCCCTGAGTTTGGGTTGCCCATAAGGGCTACTTTTATACTTTTTTCTTCTTGTTGAAGGAATATGTCATTTTGTGCTATTCTGCCGCCTTTATGGTTTCCTTTATTTCGTTGCTTGTTTCTAAGCTTATGTTTTTTATTTTTATATTTGATATCGTTATTATCGCTATAATGATAGTGGAGTTGAGGCTCGGAATCATATTCAGAATAATATTCGCTGGAGTCTATCTCTGATTTAAGCATAGTGATTTCTATCATTACAGCCTCACTGCGACGTAATGATACTTCATACTCCATTATTCCATATTTTATTGGATCTTTAAGTGGTGCGTTAAGAATAGAATTGACCTCTTCACCGCGTATGAATCCCATTTCAAGAATTCGTTTTCTGAATGCACCGCTACCGTTTACTTTTTTAATATATGCTGTTTGCCCTGTTTGTAGTTCTGATAATCGCATTTGACACCAATCTCTTTAATTATTTTACAAAGGTACATCAAATTCTTTTATTATTTATAATGATTATAAATAATATGCCTCTCTACGTTAGATTTATAGATCACATCATTTTATTTTTCAATAATATTTTCATAATTAATATGTAGTTTGATATTTATAGTTGATATCATATTTTTCAATATTAATGTAATATTTATGTAGAAAACTTTTTGGAAGGTGGATTTGTTTTAAAATAAGTTGAATTTAAAAATAATTTTATGAAGTACAGAATTGAAAAAGACACATTGGGTGAGGTGAAAGTACCGGCAGAAAAGCTGTGGGGTGCTCAAACAGAGAGATCACGTAATAATTTTAAGATAGGTAATCCTGCATCTATGCCAATAGAACTTATATACGGATTTGCGTATCTAAAAAAAGGAGCAGCTTATGCAAACCATGAACTGGGTGTGTTGCCTGAAGAGAAGCGAGATCTTATTGCTAAAGTTTGTGATGAAATCCTAGATGGCAAGCATGATGATCAGTTTCCTTTAGTCATCTGGCAGACCGGCTCAGGCACTCAAAGCAATATGAATGTAAATGAGGTGATTGCTAATCGTGCGCAACAGATTGCTGGAAAATCAGTAGGTGACGCTGAGAAGGTGTTACAACCAAATGATGATGTTAATAAATCGCAATCCTCTAATGATACATTCCCAACAGGTATGCATATAGCCTGTTATAAAAAGGTGGTAGAGGTTACTCTGCCTGGGCTACGTCAACTTCATAACTCTCTGAAAAACAAATCAAAAGAAATGACTGATGTAGTAAAAATAGGACGTACACATCTTATGGATGCCACGCCTCTAACACTAGGACAAGAGTTTAGTGGTTATGCAGCTCAGCTTGAGTATGGAATAAGAGCTATAGAAAACACACTGCCTCATCTCACTGAGCTGGCACTTGGAGGTACTGCTGTGGGTACGGGACTCAATACTCCTAAAGGTTATGATATAGCTGTTGCAAAATATATTTCTAAATTCACTAATCTGCCTTTTGTTACCGCTCCTAATAAATTTGAAGCACTTGCAGCACATGATGCTATTGTTGAAACACATGGAGCACTGAAACAAGTTGCCGTGTCACTCAATAAAATAGCAAATGATATTAGACTATTAGCTTCAGGTCCTAGAAGTGGAATAGGTGAAATTATTATACCCACAAATGAACCGGGATCGTCAATCATGCCGGGTAAGGTAAACCCAACCCAATCAGAGGCGCTCACTATGGTTTGTTCACAAGTTATGGGTAACGATGTGGCGATAGCTGTTGGAGGTATGCAGGGGCATTTTGAACTAAATGTTTTTAAACCTGTTATGGCTGCTAACTTTTTAGAGAGTGCTCAACTATTAGGTGATGCAGCTGTGTCTTTTGATATTCACTGTGTATCAGGAATTGAGCCTAATAATCAGCGTATTAAAGAGTTGCTAGACAATTCTCTTATGTTGGTAACTGCTCTAAATACTAAGATAGGATATTATAAAGCTGCAGAGATCGCTAATACTGCTCACAAAAATGGAACAACACTTAAAGAGGAAGCTGTACGATTGGGTTATGTGTCAGCTAAAGAGTTTGATGAGTGGGTGCGACCTGAGAATATGATCGGGCCAATAGGATAAAATAAAGGGTTAACAGTTATTATAAACGGTGTCGTTTCACGATACCGTTTTTTCTTTGTATTTTTGCTGCCTTAATATCAATAAACCAAATAATTAACAATTACATTTAATTTAATTTTAAGTTTATGGCTACAAAACCATTTGTTTATCAAGATCCTTTCCCTATGACGGAAGATAAAACTGAATATTATCTTCTTACTAAGGATCATGTTTCTGTAACAGAGTTTGAAGGTAAAGAGATCTTAAAGATTTCAGATGAGGGGTTAACACTTATGGCGGAAACGGCGTTTCGTGATGTGGAATTTTTATTACGTCCAGAACATCAGGAACAGGTGGCTAAGATTTTAAATGATCCCGAATCTAGTGAAAATGACAAATTTGTAGCTTTAACATTCTTACGCAATGCAGAGATTTCCGCTAAAGGTGTTCTCCCTTTTTGTCAGGATACGGGAACAGCTATTATCGCTGGAAAGAAAGGTCAGAATGTGTGGACTAATGCTAATGATGCAGAAGCATTATCAAAGGGTGTTTATAACACTTTTGTTAATGAAAATCTACGTTATTCGCAAAATGCAGCTTTAAATATGTATGATGAGGTTAATACAGGTACAAATCTTCCTGCACAGATAGATCTTTATGCGGTTGAGGGTAATGAATACAACTTCCTTTGCATTGCTAAAGGTGGTGGTTCTGCAAATAAAACATACCTTTATCAGGAAACAAAAGCATTGCTTACCCCAGGTAAGCTGGAAGAGTTCCTTATTGATAAGATGGAGTCTCTCGGTACAGCTGCATGCCCGCCTTATCATCTTGCTTTTGTGATTGGTGGAACATCAGCGGAAGCTAATCTTAAAACGGTAAAGCTGGCTTCAGCTAAGTATTATGACAATTTGCCAACTGAAGGTAACGAGCATGGTCAGGCTTTTAGAGATATAGAACTGGAAAACAGGTTAAAGAAAGCATCCGAAGAGCTGGGACTTGGTGCGCAATTTGGTGGCAAATATTTCACTCATGATGTACGTGTAATCCGCCTGCCACGTCATGGAGCATCTTGCCCAGTGGGTATGGGAGTTTCGTGTTCAGCTGATCGCAATATTAAGGCTAAGATAAATAAAGATGGTATCTGGATTGAAAAACTTGAAGATAATCCGGCAAGACTGATTCCTGAAGAGTATCGTGAGGCTGGTGAAGGAGGAGGTGTTAAGATTGATCTTAATCAACCTATGGAAAAGATACTTGCTGAGCTATCAAAATATCCGGTTTCAACGCGTCTCTCGCTTAACGGAACGATTATTGTTGGACGTGATATCGCTCACGCAAAACTAAAAGAGCGTATTGACCGAGGGGAAGGTATGCCTCAGTATATGAAGGATCATCCGATTTATTATGCAGGACCGGCAAAAACGCCAAAGGGATATACGTCAGGATCTATGGGGCCTACAACAGCAGGTAGAATGGACTCATATGTTGATCTGTTTCAGTCAAATGGGGGGAGCATGATTATGCTTGCTAAAGGTAATCGCAGTCAACAGGTAACCGATGCATGTAAAAAACATGGTGGTTTTTATTTAGGTAGTATAGGTGGACCTGCAGCAATTCTGGCTCAGGAAAGTATAAAAAACCTGGAATGTGTTGAGTACCCTGAACTCGGAATGGAAGCAATTTGGAAAATTGAGGTCGAAGATTTTCCTGCATTTATACTTGTTGATGATAAGGGCAACGATTTTTTTCAGATAGTTACTTAACCTAACTGAAATCTCGGTTGCAACTGATCTTTATATTTGGATTCGAAAGCTATAAAGAATGGCAAGAAAAAGAAAACAACTTCCCTTACTAGAAAATATTGTTATCACTGATGTGGCTGCTGAAGGCAAATCTATTGCTAAAGTGGATGGTATGGCTGTTTTTGTGCCGTTTGCTGTACCGGGTGATATTGTGGATATTCAGCTGACACGTAAGAGGCGAAGTTTCGCGGAGGGGAAGGTTGTTCGTTTTAAAGGCTATTCTGAAAAGAGGGCAGAGCCTTTTTGTGAGCATTTTGGTGTTTGTGGTGGTTGTAAATGGCAAAACATGCCTTATGGAGAGCAACTTAATTACAAGCATAAGCAGGTTGTTGATAATCTAGAGCGTATTGCTAAAGTTGAACTGCCTGATATAGAATCTATTATTGGAGCTCCTAAAGCATCATTCTACAGAAATAAACTTGAGTTCACTTTCTCAGATAAAAGATGGCTTACAGATGCCGAAATATCATCTGCAAAAGAGTATAGTCAAAAGGAAGCACTGGGATTTCATATTCCCGGTATGTTTGATAAGGTGCTTGATATAGATAGATGTTGGTTGATGGATGATCTCCATAATGAAATTAGAAATAGTGTTCGTAAATTTTGTTTGGATAACGGTTACTCTTTTTTCGGCTTACGTAATCAGGAGGGACTGATGCGTACGTTAATAATACGTAACACATCTATTGGTGAATGGATGGTTATTGTTGTCTTTTATGAAGATGATGAAGAAAAGAGGGAAAGATTATTGAAACATATCAAAACTGAATTTCCTCAGATAACGTCATTGCTATATATTATCAATCAGAAAGCAAATGATACTATTACCGATCAGGAAGTTGTTACTTGGAGTGGTAGAGATCATATCTTTGAAGAAATGGAAGATCTAAGGTTTAAGATTGGTGCAAAGTCATTCTATCAGACAAATAGTGAACAGGCGTATCATCTTTATGAAATTGCACGTGAATTTGCACAGCTAAATGGTGATGAGCTCGTGTATGACCTATACACTGGCATAGGTACAATCGCCAATTTTATTGCTCGTGATGTAAAGAAGGTTGTTGGTATTGAGTATGTTGATGAGGCTATAGAGGATGCGAAAGTTAATTCTGATATTAATGGAATCACAAATACTATATTCTTTGCAGGTGATATGAAAGATGTGCTTACGAGCCAATTTATAGCAGAGCATGGCAGACCGGATATAATTATTACAGATCCACCGCGTGCGGGTATGCATGATGATGTTATAAATGCAATACTTGCAGCGGAGCCGAAAAGGATTGTATATGTTAGCTGTAATCCTGCTACTCAAGCACGTGATTTGGGTTTGCTTGATAATAAATATAATGTTTCACGTGTTCAGCCAATAGATATGTTTCCACAAACTCATCATGTGGAGAATGTAGTTTTATTAGAAAAGAGAAAATAGCTACTATAGGAGTTATATACTTTATTAAATTTTCTTTGTATTATATCAGATTATCGGTTCTACTGTGTAGCCTAGGTTTCTGAGTCCTTCAATTAGTCCATATTCGCCAGGAAGATGAAGGCATCCTACCGCTATAAATGAAGATTTGTCTGTCATGATTGTAGGCAACTTCTCTAACCATTTCTTATTGCGATCTTTATTGATAAGATCTTTTTCTTCTTCTGTGCTCGGACAGGGATCGTTAGGCAATTCCTTATCAGACAGCTCTAATAAAGCATTAATGTCTTGAGAATAATATGCATCTTGAAGTTCATCCATCTGCTCTTTTAGGATGTCAGGATTCTTAACCATACACATCAAAAGCTCAGCTTGTCGCTCTAGGTTTTGCGAATTAAGCAGAATATAGATCTGATCTTCAGTTAACTCAAGACCTATTACTGGTCTTGTTCGCATTAATGCTTCTTCCTGAAAATACTGATCCATACTCATATCATTAGAAAGGGATGGATAAAACTGTTGGTAAAGGGAGACAGATATTAAGTTGGAAAGTAGTGCAGGCTTAAAGGCTCCTAATTGAGCTATACCTGTTCCCAACAAACTTATAAGTGTATTGTCAAGCAGTGTCATATCATCTTCAGAAAGTAGTGAATTGTAGGATATACCCTCAGGTAGAATAGATTCGCTCATTATTTGCATTTGCATCTCTAACATATTGCTCATATCAAGCTCTCCTACTGTTTGTTCTGTATTTTCAAAGGCTGTCTTTACTCCTGGAACTGAATCCAAAAAAGTTATAGGTACAAGATGGTGTGTCCCGAAAAGATAGGATGGTTTTTCTAAGCCGTTTCCGGAAATCTCCCATAATAGAGAACTGTTGTCGATTTTTAACTGTCCGGTACATGACAGCATAAAAAATAATGCTGTCAAAGCAAATAAAGATTTTTTCAATGTCATTATTTAGTTGATTTATACGTAGTCCGCCTCAGAGGTATTGTTAAATAAAGATTTCTTTTTTCCTATTTCTAGAAAATCAAAGATAATCCAGAATATAGTAAATGAAGGTATAACATCTGTTATTGGTAATAGCTCCTCAACGAAAGTAATAAGTGAGGTGTATTTTCCTTTTTTATTACCAAACATTTTATAACTTATAGAAGCAGCAATAGGCGCCCATATTACATCAATGAAAGGACCTATAATCGGTATGGCAGCCGATAACATGCCTATCGCATCAAGTATAATACATTTGGTTAATTTTTTATATTTATTAGCCATAAGCGTTTTTTTCAAAATAAATCAGGGAAAGCTTAAATTCCCTGATTTTATTACATTACAATAAAATATAATCATAAATGGTAGTTTAAGAATCCGTAGATGCATCTAATGGAGTATAAACTCGTGTTGCAAGCTCTTTATTCATCATGTAAATCCCTACTCCGTTATCACCAATTAGCTTTAATTCATCTATCATTCCTTGAGCTGTTTCTTCTTCTTCAACTTGCTCGTTTACAAACCATTGTAGCATACTTTCTGTTGCATAGTCATTTTCACTGCGAGCAATTGACACTAGGTTGTTAATAAGAGATGTAACAACTTTTTCATGTTTTAATGTTTCTTCAAATGCTTCCAATGCAGAGTCCCATGAAGTTTTAACTTCTTGAATTGGACTTAATTCAACCTTGTTGCCTTTTGATATAAGGTAGTTCATGAGTTTTAATGCATGGTCTTGTTCCTCATGAAATTGAACTTTAAACCAGTTAGCAAAACCTGCAAGCGATTCGTTTGAGAAATGTACCGACATTGAAAGATAAAAATACGCAGACCATAATTCGGCATTAATCTGCTTGTTGATTGCTATTGTTAATTTATCACTTATCATAATTGTAATATTTTTATTTCATCCTATGTTAAAACACTCTGTATTGGGAAAAGTTTAGGGAATGTATTGTGAATTGAGATTTTAAATTTATTATTATCTTTGTAGCCTAATTTTGTGGAAAATATATTCTTTTTAATTTTCTTTAAATGAACTTGCTGAGAGACAAAATGATGAAATACGATGCCCCGCAACGTGCGAAGGCAGCAGGGATTTATCCTTATTTCAGAGCTATCGAGAGTGATCAAGATACAGAGGTTATCATTAATGGTAAGAAAGTTCTAATGTTTGGATCCAATGCATATTTAGGTTTTACAAATCATCCGAAAGTAGTAGAGGCTGCAGTTGCTGCAACTAAAAAATATGGAACCGGAATGGCCGGCTCTCGCTTTCTTAATGGTACTCTTGATATTCACCTTGAGCTGGAAAGAAAATTGGCTAATTTTGTGAATAAGGAGGAGGCTGTAGTTTTTCCAACAGGTTTTTCAGTAAATGAAGGTGTGCTTGGTTGCTTAACTGGCCGTGATGATTATATTATTTGGGATGAAAGAGATCACGCCTCCATTATTGAAGGTTTACGCACTTCTTTTTCTACAAAGTATAAATTCAGACACAATGATATGAATTCACTTGAGAAGCAGCTCAAACGCTGTAATGCTCAGAGTGTTAAACTTATTGTTGTGGATGGAGTGTTTAGCATGGAAGGAGATTTAGCAAATCTACCTGAAATCGTAAAGCTTGCCCGTAAATATAATGCCAATATAATGGTTGATGAGGCACACAGCTTGGGTGTTCTTGGCAAGAAGTATAGTGGTCGCGGAGTAGCAGACCACTTTGGCCTAATGAATGATGTAGACCTAATTATGGGAACTTTTAGTAAGTCGTTGGCGTCGATAGGTGGTTTTATTGCAGGAGATTATCCTGTCATCAACTACATAAGACATAATGCAAGAACTAATATTTTTAGTGCTAGTATAACACCTGCTGCAACAGCTGCTGCATCTGCAGCACTTGACATCTTAAAATCTGAGCCAGAGAGAGTTAAAAGACTTTGGGAACTAACACATTATGCAATTAATATGTTCGAAGAGAATGGTTTTGAATTAGGACCAACGGCAACTCCTATAATGCCACTCTATGTGAGGGATAATGAAAAAACATTCTTGATTACTAAACTTTTGTTTGACGAGGGTATATTTGTGAATCCTGTTGTTTCTCCTGGAGTTGCCTCTGGAGACACGCTTATTCGTTTTTCATTAATGGCGACTCATACAAAAGAACAAATAGATTTTGCTATCGATCATATAACAAAAGTATTTAAGAAATTAGATTTATTGTGATATATATATGATTTAGCTTCTCTGTAAAATGTTATTTAACATCAACAAAAGGAGTCATTCAAGAAAAAATATATACTTTTGTATGCAATAAAAATATAAAGGTAAAGCTTATGTCATTTATTGCAGATAAAATAGTTTTGGAAGGTTTAACTTTTGACGACCTTCTATTAGTTCCCGCCTATTCGCAGATACTCCCACGTGAGATTAATCTGGAGACAAAATTTTCAAGAAATATAAAACTTAATATTCCAATGGTTTCGGCAGCTATGGACACTGTAACCGAAACTACTATGGCTATTTCTATTGCTCGTGAGGGTGGTATGGGGGTGATTCATAAAAATATGAGTATTGAAGAGCAGGCTAAACAAGTCAAAGCTGTCAAGCGTGCTGAGAATGGAATGATACTCGACCCTATTAATATTACTCCGGATAAAACAGTAGCTAATGCTTTGGCATTAATGGCGGAGTATAAGATAGGGGGAATTCCAGTAGTGGAAGGAGATAAAATACTTGTGGGTATAGTTACTAACCGTGATCTGAGGTTCGAGAAATCTATGGATAAAAAAATTGATGAGGTGATGACAAAAGAAAATCTTGTCACTACTCGTCAGTCTACGAATCTGGATGATGCAGCTAAAATATTACAAAAACATAAAATTGAGAAACTACCGGTTGTTGATACTGATAATAGATTAGTTGGACTAATAACGTATAAAGATATTACAAAAGCAAAAGATAAGCCTTTTGCATGTAAAGACGAACAAGGGCGCTTACGTGTTGCAGCAGCAATAGGGGTAACAAGAGATTCTATAGAAAGAGCAACAGCGCTAATTGAAGCTGGTGTTGATGCTATTGTTATTGATACTGCTCATGGACACTCAAAGGGTGTAGCAGAAATGCTAAAGTTGGTAAAAAATACATTTAAAAACATCGATGTTGTGGTGGGTAATGTAGCAACAGCCGATGCAGCAAGGTTTTTGGTCGATGCTGGAGCAGATGGTATAAAGGTTGGGATTGGGCCGGGATCTATATGTACTACTCGAATAATTGCCGGTGTAGGGGTACCACAACTTACTGCTATTTATGAGGTTGCCAGCGCTTTAAAGGGTACTGGGATTCCTTTGATAGCTGACGGGGGACTTAGATACTCGGGTGATATTGTAAAAGCATTGGCAGCTGGAGGCTCATCTGTAATGATGGGATCTATGCTTGCGGGAACTGAGGAGTCTCCCGGTGAAACAATCATTTTTAATGGAAGAAAATTTAAATCTTATCGTGGTATGGGTTCTTTATCTGCTATGCAGCAGGGTTCTAAAGATCGCTACTTCCAGGATGTAGAAGATGATATTAAGAAATTGGTGCCGGAAGGTATTGAAGCGAGAGTTCCATTTAAGGGTACTTTACAGGAAGTTATATATCAAATGGTAGGTGGACTACGTTCAGGTATGGGCTATTGTGGAGCTGAGAATATTGATAAACTGCATAAAGCAAAGTTTACACGTATCACATCTGCAGGTTATACAGAAAGCCACCCTCATGGTGTAATGATTACACGTGAAGCACCAAATTACAGCAAGGGAACTGAATAATATAGATTAAACATAACGATTTGAAGGGATTGAAAAGTTTACTTTTCAATCCCTTTTTGCATTGGTACAAAAATAAAATCTCCATGCTCCGACTCTTCGAATGTCTCTTCACCGGTCCGCTTTATAATTGTCATTTTTTGACCTTGCCTTCCTCCTACTGGTACTACCATCCAGCCTCCTATTCGTAGTTGATACATAAGTTTTTGTGGAATTTCTTCAGGTGCTGCTGTTACAAGAATTTTGTCGAAAGGTGCATCTTCAGGCAAACCTTCATAGCCGTCGCCATAATAAAGATTAGGGTAGTAGTCTAAGGAGTTTAAATTTTCTTTTGCTGATAGATATAATTCTTCAAACCTTTCTATACTATATACTTCAGCACCCATTTCACATAATATGGCTGCCTGATACCCACTGCCTGTACCTATTTCTAAGACTTTCTCACCAGGTTGAACACGGAGGAGCTCAGATTGATACGCAACGGTATAGGGTTGCGAAATTGTTTGACCTTTTTCAATTGGTAGTGGACGGTCAAGATAGGCTGAGCTTCTTAATCCCACATCAATAAACTCATGTCTGGGAACAGTAGCAATGGCTTTGAGAACAAGCTGGTCTGTAATCCCTTTCTGTTCAAGCTGCTTTGCAAGATTAGCAGCTTCTGTCATCTGCTGTGAATTCATAGTTACATCTGTATTAGAACTTCTGCTTTTCGATTTATTTGAAGAGCAGGTAACAAATCCTGCACAACAAAGTAAAATAGTGAACAGTGTGATGCGATGTTTTTGTAATGCTTTCATCTTTCAATCTGTTTACGTTAGTATAAACAAAGATAATGTATTTCTGCACTTTATGTTGATTATTTACAAATTCAACAATTTTTAAAAGGAATGTTGTATATTTCGAATGGTTATTAAAATGGATATAGTGAAATGAATATAAATCTTTATTCTATAGGTCTTATTTATAACTCTGTGGGTACATTACGTTATTCTCCAAGTTATAGTGCTGAGTTAGTTTCTCAGGCTTTATTGGGTACGGTTGTGAAAATTCTTGAAGAGAGAGAAGGATGGATGAGAGTAATGACACCAGATGGGTATGTTGGATGGATAAAAGGTTCTATTAAAACTATGACTAAAAATGAATTGAATGATTACTATAGTCAACCTAAAGTGATTGTAACAAATATATATACGAGGTCATATGAAAAGGATGATGAAGATTCACTACAGGTCTCCGATCTTGTTATTGGGAATATCTTGGTTGTTAAATCTGAAACTGATAGATATTTTGAAGTTGTTTATCCTGATGGACGGAGGGCTTTTATTAAATCATCTGATGCTCAGAAATTATCTTACTGGTTCGATAATTGTAATCTTAGTGGAGAGAGTATAGTAAACACAGCTTACAAGTTTATGGGTGTACCTTACCTTTGGGGTGGTACTTCATCAAAAGGTTTGGATTGTAGCGGGCTTACAAAAATTGTTTATTTTATGCATGGAATTATTCTTTTTAGAGACGCATCTCAGCAGGTCAACCAAGGTCAGTTAGTTGACTCAGATGGGGATTTCAGTAAATTAATTCCTGGTGATCTGATATTTTTTGGATCAAAATATAATACTACTGATACTACTGAAGATAATATTATTGGAGAGAGGGTTGTGCATGTTGGTATATATATTGGAAATAATCATTTTATTCACGCTTCCGATTATGTGCATATAGGTAGTTTAGATCCACAAGATGCATTGTATGATGCATTTAATGCCGGTAGATACTTGCGTACTAAAAGATATATAGTGAATGGTGATGTTGTGAATGTTAATAAATTTGAATTGTAATGAAGTTATCATGGACTACATATAACTTGCAACTTAAGCATGCTTTTACCATATCAGGCTTTTCTAGAACAACCACACCTGTTGTGCTTACGAGAATTGAGTATGATGGTCTTGTCGGCTATGGTGAGGCTTCTCTGCCACCATATTTAGATGAGTCTCAGGAGTCGGTAATCAATTTTCTTAAAAAGGTGGATTTGTCAGGTTTTAACAATTCTACACATATTGAAGAGATTGTTTATTATCTGGATTCAATAGCATTAAATAACACTGCTGCTAAAGCAGCTGTAGATATTGCTTTGCATGATCTTGCAGGTAAAATAATTGGAGCTCCGTGGTATAAAATGTGGGGACTGAATAAAACATCAGTGCCTGATACTACATTTACAATTGGTATTGATACTGATGAGGTTGTGCGAGAAAAAGTTCTTGAAGCAAAGGATTATTTTAATATCCTTAAAGTAAAGGTGGGTGGTCAGGATGATAAACGTATGATAAAAGCCATCCGATCTGTAACTGACCTACCATTGTCGGTAGATGCAAATCAAGGCTGGTCTGATCGTTCGGAGGCTTTAGATATGATTTTTTGGCTAGAGGAGCAGGGTGTGGTAATGGTTGAACAGCCTATGCCTAAGGATGATTTAGATAATATGGCTAAACTGACAGAGATGAGTCCACTTCCCATCTTAGCTGATGAGTCTTTGCAAAGACTTCACGATATAGAGCGATTGAAAGGTGTTTTTTCAGGGATTAATATTAAGCTGATGAAGTGTACCGGCATGAATGAAGCTTTTAAAATGCGTAATTTGGCTAAAGGTCTGGGCATGAAAGTGATGTTGGGATGTATGACTGAAACATCCTGTGCAATCTCTGCAGCTTCACAACTCTGCTCAGGAATGGACTTTGCTGATCTCGATGGGGCACTGCTGATAAATAATGATTGTTTTGATGGTGCAACTCTTATTGATGGCAAAATAATTGCTTCGGATTTACCGGGCATTGGGGTTAAAATTAACCCCAATATAATTTTTGGCAGGGAGTAGTTTATCTGCTTAAATCAATCTCTTCGGATTTTATCAAAACACAACCTTTGGAATGCATTTCATCTAATGCTTCTTTTCCATCATGTGGCTGAGCATTGACGGCAGCGATGGCATCAGTAATAACATAGGTATGAATGCCATTCTTCACTGCATCAAGTGCACTCTCTTTTACGCAATAGTCGGTAGTTAATCCGCAAATATAGAGAGTAGTAATTGCATTATCTTCAAGATATTTTGCTAAAGATATATTGGTAGCTTCAAATGCTGAGTAGCCGTCATCTTTATTATCAGTCCCTTTTTTTAGTTTCAGATCGATATTATCACTGTTTAAAGCAGGATGAAATTCAGCACCTAATGTGTTGGCTACACAGTGTACAGGCCATTTCTCAAAATGTACCGATTCATCAGGATGCCAGTCTTGTGATGAGATAACTAAGTCAAACTTCTGAATTAGTTTGTTTATTGTTGGAATAATTTTATCTCCATTATTCACTCCCAATGCGCCTCCCGGACAAAAATCATTTTGAACATCAACAATAAGTAGTGCTCTATTCATATTATATTTCCTTTCTTTTGTTTATAAACAAAAGAGTGAAGAATCTGTTCATAGTTAATGATACTTGTAAGATATGTTCATTATCATGCTTACTATCATGCCCATCACCATTTTCATGTTTATTTTACTGCTTACCGTCATTAAATTTTAATTAAATGAAAATATCACTAATTATAGTGATTGATTGATGTTTCATTTTACTGTTTATTTGTATTTGAAATGTAGTTTTGATCACTTTTGTGATAGAATTAACATAATTGAATCCTCACAATGAATTTTTTAGTATAAATAGAGATGAAAAGATTTTTAATATTATTATCTGTTTTTTGTATTGCGACACTTTCTTTTTCTGGAAATTATGAAAAAGAAAAACCTCAGGATACGTTAACATTGTATTATTTGGATGAGTTTGTGGTAAGTAGTTCAGTAAAGGAGACCACTGACTTGAAAAATATGCCAACAGCTGTTTCTGTAATATCTCCAAGGCAGCTTCAAAACTCTCAGATAGAGTCGTTGCCCGACCTTAGCAGCCATATACCTAACTTTTTTATTCCCAGCTATGGCTCAAAGGTTTCTACTCCTATCTATATTCGTGGTATTGGAGCACGATTAGGTTCACAAACAGTGAGTTTGTATGTTGATAATGTACCGAGTTTCAACCCTTCAGCTTTCGATTTCGAGTTTCAGGATATTCAAAGAGTAGAGGTTTTACGTGGTGCACAGGGTACACTATATGGTAGAAATGCAATTGGTGGGATAGTAAATATTTATACTTTGTCTCCGTTAACATATCAGGGAACACGTCTTACTTTAGGTGGAGGGAATTATGGTCAGCTTTCCGTTATGGGATCAAATTATAGTAAACTGTCTGATAATTTTGGCATCTCTACGGCTGCTTACTACAAAAGGGATGATGGATTCTTTATGAATAATTATACAAATAAAAAAATTGATGATTC
>CAZURM010000024.1:21467-26149 GCA_964622945.1 uncultured Proteiniphilum sp. | reverse complement strand
GGAAACAGGTGAAGGAGGGCTCGCCAAAGGACACAAATTCACTTATTAATATCTACAATTGATTGACCTGAATAATTTATATTAATCTTAGAAATGAGCTTATAAGATTTTATATACCAATTTGGCGAACGATTTTATAATTTTTTTACTGAACCACCGTTATTAATGTGGTATTACGTAATAAACCAACTGATTTAAAATGATTGACTATATAAAAGGAGAAGTAACGGACATCACACCTGCTTCTGTTACTCTGGAGTGTGCAGGAATTGGCTACCAGATGAATATATCGCTAAACACATATGGGGAAATAAATAACAAATCCAAAGCAAAACTTTATGTGTATGAGTCGATTCGTGATGATGCACATGTCTTATTTGGCTTTATGAATAAGCATGAGCGTGAGCTGTTTATGCTTCTCATAAGCGTTTCGGGTGTGGGTCCAAGCACGGCACGTGTAATTCTCTCTTCGCTCAGTTCAAAGGAGCTTGAAAATGCTATCGCATCTGAAGATGCACCTTTACTGCAATCTATAAAAGGTATTGGTGTAAAAACAGCTCAAAGAATTATTGTTGACCTGAAGGATAAGATAAAGTTAACAGATGATAGCGGAAATATTGTGCATTCACCAAAAGATAATCTCACGGAAACAGGTCATGCTGCTGTGTCGGCACTTGTGATGCTTGGTTTTGTTAAAAATGCATCACAGAAGGTTGTTTCAAAAATTATTAAGGAAAACACATCTCTTTCAGTTGAAGGAATTATAAAAGAAGCTCTTAAAAGATTGTAATTGGGTTGTAACAGAAACTTAGACCGTTTAAACAGTTGGTGTTTACGTAATACACTATAAAAATTGTAGAAAACTGTTTAGATGCTGCCTCTCTGAAAAAACTTGTTCACATATCTTTTTTTATTCTTCTGCTTATCTTACAGGTGGAGGTGATACTTGCTTCTCTTGATAATCCAATTGTAAATCTTCAAACAGCTCCATATATTCAAACTACCGTAAGGTATGACTTCTTAACTAACAAATATGTCTTAGAAAAGAGAATTGGTTCTACAGTATTATCAGAACCTGTCTCGATGACTTTGGATGAGTATAAAGAGTACAGAAGGCAGCAGATGCAGATAGAATATTTCCGTGAGCGCAACTCTCTATCGTACGATGAATCGCAAACTCCCTTAAGATATCAACTTCCTCAGCGACAAAAAGTAAAAGATCCGTTGGAGTCAATTTTCGGTGTTGGTGGTGTACAGATTACGTCTAGTGGATATATAGAGGTCTCCGCAGGATTCAAGCGAAATATAACCAACAACCCTACCCTGCCTCAAAGAGCGCGTAGGAGAACCATTTTTGACTTCGATCAAGATATCAATATTAATATTAGTGCTAAGGTTGGAGAAAAGATTGACTTCAACATAAATTATGACAGCGAAGCTGGATTTGATATAGATTCCAAGCAAATAAAGCTCACTTACACAGGTAATGAAGACGATATAATCAAGAATATTGAGGCGGGAAACGTGAGCATGACCACCACAAACTCTTTGATTGACGGAGGTGCTGCTCTCTTTGGCGTTAAGGCTGATATGCAGTTTGGCAACCTATATATAAACACTCTTTTTTCACAGCAACAATCGGAGTCACAGACGATTACCAGCAGTAGAGGACTTCACACAACTCCTTTTGAATTTAGTGCTGATGAGTATGACATAAACCGCCATTTCTTACTTGGACATTATTTTAGAGAGGTTTATGATAATGCGATGAGCAAGCTCCCTTTCGTTCAGTCAGGCGTTTCAATAACTCGCATGGAAGTATGGGTAACAAATAAACAGAGCAATTATGAACAGGTGCACGACATTGTGGCTCTAGCAGACCTTGGTGAGCATGAAAATATTAGTAATACATTATGGATGAGTCAAGGTAGTGATGCTATCACACATAATAGTGCCAATAATATTTACGAAGAGCTAATATCAACCTACTCAGGAGCACGAAATATTAGCGAGGTAGCAAATGTTTTCCCTTCGGAAATGGTACAAGGTATTGATTATGAAAAGCTTGAAAACGCACGACTCCTTTCTTCTGTCGAATATAAGTATCAGCCACAACTTGGATATATATCTCTAAGAACACCACTTCAGGACGACGAGGTACTTGCTGTGGCGTTTGAGTTTACCTACAATGGAGGTGTATTCCAGGTTGGTGAGTTTACGAATAATTCAGATAGTAAATCATCTGAGGCTATTTTCGTGAAGCTGCTGAAACCAGTCTCACTGTCACCCTACTCTCCCACGTGGGATCTAATGATGAAGAATATCTACTCACTGGGTTATGGCGTGTATGAAGTCCAGAAAGAACGGTTTAAAATGGATGTAACATACCAAAGTGATTCTATAGGTGTATATCTGAATTACCTTCCCGAATCGGGAATAGGTGATGAAAATTTACTCAGCCTCATGAATCTAGACCGTCTAAATGAAAGAAACAATCCCTATCCAGATGGGATCTTCGACTTTCTTGAGGGATACACAATTGATGTAGAAAATGGATATGTTATTTTCCCTATTTTGGAACCGTTTGGTTCTCACCTAAAACAAAAAATTAGTAATGATGCTATAGCTGACAAGTATGTTTTTCAAGAGCTATATGATTCAACACTTACGGTAGCTCGGCAGATTCCTGAAAGGAACAAATTCAGAATTAGTGGAGAGTATCACGGATCATCGGGTAGTGAAATAAATCTCAATGTTATGAATATTGCCAGAGGATCGGTTCGTGCTACTGCAGCAGGGGTAACCCTTACAGAGGGTATAGATTATTCTGTAGATTATATAATGGGCACAGTGACCATACTAAACAGGCAATTAATCGATTCTGGTACTCCCGTAAGCGTTACGATTGAAAACATGCCCTTAATCCAAGCGCAACGCAAAACGCGAATGGGTATCAATATGTTGTACGACATATCCGAAAATCTTTCAGTGGGAGGAACATTGATGCATTATTACGAAAAGCCACTTATTGTGAAGACTGCTTTCGGTGATGAGGCTACCAAAAACACTCTTTGGGGGGCTAACTTGGCATATCGTAAACAATCATATGTTCTAACTAACCTTCTTGATAAACTCCCTTTCGTAGAAGCCTCTGAGCCGTCGGAGCTTGCTGTCAACTTAGAGTTTGCACAGATGTTACCTGGACACTACACTAACAAATATACCGGTGAGTTTTCTTATCTGGATGATTTTGAATCATCCGCATCGAGTATAGATATACATTCGCCTTATTCATGGAATCTGGCTTCCACACCTTATAATAATGGAACGAATTCTCTTTTTCCTGAAGCAAGCCTATCAAATAATATAGAATATGGTAAAAACCGTGCACAAATGGCATGGTTCTATATTGATGGTATATTTACACGTCGTAACTCAACACTAACACCAGCACATATTAAAAATGATCCTGATCAGATATCCAATCACTTGGTAAGGGAAGTTTACGAAAGAGAAATATTCCCAAACAGAGATGCATACTATAGTCTCCCTCCCACAATACCCGTGCTTAACATCTCTTTTTATCCGAATGAAAGAGGTCCCTACAATCTTGACACAAAAGTGGATAGCGACGGGAGACTACTAAATCCAACAAACCGTTGGGGAGGCATAACACGACATATGGATATACGTGATTTTGAAGCTGCAAATGTTGAGTACATTGAGTTTTGGCTTATGGATCCATTTATAAATGACTCTCTCGATACTTCACGTGGTGGTGATCTATATTTCAACCTTGGCGATGTTTCTGAAGATATATTAAAAGATGGTAAGAAGTTTTTTGAAAATGGATTACCACTTGATGGCGACACGACCGCCATAGGCTACACCGTATGGGGGAAATACCCAAAAAGGCAATCAACAGTTTATGCTTTCGACAATTCGGCAGGGATGGAGGCAAGGAAACTTCAGGATGTTGGTCTCAATGGTCTAAGCACAGAAGAAGAGATGGTGTTTCCTACATACAGCAACTATCTTGAGGAGCTGAAACCACGATTATCATCTACTACTATAGCTCGCATGGAGGAAGATCCTTATTCTCCATTAAATGATCCATCTGGAGATAATTTCAGACACTACCGAGGCATTGAGCAGGATAACCGTCAACTCTCTATACTTGAACGATATAAATATTTCAACGGTACAGAAGGTAACTCACTTGCTACAGAAAATGATGGCTTTTCAGGTGCTTCACGTACAACACCCGATGTTGAGGATATTAACTATGACAATACACTCAATGAGAATGAATCATATTATCAATATAAGATATCGCTGCGTCATGAAGATATGGTCACAGGCAGAAATCATATTGTTGATAGTAGAGAGGTTACAGTTAAACTGAGAAACGGTGAAGACAGTAAAGTTACTTGGTATCAGTTTAAAATTCCTATACGTGAATATCAATCGGTCATAGGTAGTATCCGTGGTTTCAACAACATACGCTTTATGAGAATGTTTCTTACCAATTTTGAAGAGCCTATATTTCTTAGGTTTGCAACACTCGAGCTGGTGAGAAGTGAGTGGCGAACTTACCGTCGTGATTTGATTACCGGAGGTGATATCACTGGAACAGGAAATATTGATATTTCGACAGTTAATATTGAAGAAAATGGTAGTCG
>CAZURM010000024.1:0-21367 GCA_964622945.1 uncultured Proteiniphilum sp. | reverse complement strand
ATGGTGCATTATCTATATTTATACGCTTAGGATCTGATTACATGAACAATTATTATGAGTATGAAATACCGCTACATATCACTCCTGAGGGACAGTACAGCTCAATAAGTATGGATGACAGACTAAAGGTGTGGCCTACAGATAATATGTTTGATATCCCTTTGGAGCTATTTACTACATTAAAGTTAAACCGTAATAAGTCTGAATATCAAGACACAGCAGTTGACAAACTTCATCGATTTTCAAATCCTGATCCAGACAAACCTAAGAATACAGCTACAATTGTGGGAAACCCCTCATTGGCAGAAATTAAAGTAATGATGATAGGTGTTCGCAACAGGTCAGAAGTTAACAACTCAGTGGAGGTATGGGTTAATGAGCTTAGACTTAGCGAATTTGATGAAGAAGGAGGATGGGCTGCTCAAGCTAATATCAATATGAAACTATCGGATATTGGTAATATTAACTTCTCCGGTCGGAAAGAAACAGCAGGGTTCGGTGCCCTCGATCATAGCCTGCTCCAACGTAGAAATGATGATTACACCGCTTTTAATCTGGCGGTAAACCTACAGCTGGGACGCTTTGTTCCTAAGCAAGCAAAACTATCTGCTCCACTCTATTACTCATATTCTAATGAGTTGTTTACACCAATGTACGATCCTTTCAACAAGGATATTTTACTTTCTGAATCATTAAAAATTAGTGAAAACAAACATTTTACAGATTCTATTAAAAATAGTGCTTTAACGACGTGGACAAGCAAGAATCTGAGTCTAAATAATGTACATTTCGACATTAAAAGCAGTAGATCAATGCCTTATGATCCTGCTAACTTCAACTTTAGCTATGCGCATAGCGTCAATAGCCAGCGAAGTCCTGACACAGAGGTTGCTACGATAAGGGAATGGAGGTTTCTGACGGAATATCTTTATACACCATTAGTTGAACCTTGGTATCCTTTCATAAACTCTCAATATTTAAATTGGGTTTACTTCAACTTTCTACCTAATTCATTACGTTTATCCTCCTCATTATTTCGTAATTATCAGGAGATCCAACTTAGGGATCTTATAAATACATCAGTAGATATTCAAAACCAAAAGCATCTGACCTATAGCAGTAACTTTTATTGGGATAGGAATTTGTCATTTACATGGGATATGACACGATACCTGAGCGTATCTTTCAGATCGGGAACACTTGCTGAGATTGAGGAACCTTACCTTCAGGTTAATAAACAGATAAATCGTAGTGATTATGAAATATGGAAAGACTCTGTGATTCAAAGCATTACCAGCATGGGAAGACCATTAAATTATGAACAGTCTGCCAACATAGCCTATACTCTACCATTTGCAAATATTCCATTATTCAGATGGATCAACTCAAGTATATCCTATAACTCACATTATCAATGGGAAAGAGGAGCTTTTATACCTGACGCAACTATAGGTAACTTCCTACAAAACGATCTCTCACTTACAATAAACAGCATATTTAATTTCGCAGCAATCTACAATAAATTGCCGCTTAAAAATATTAATGTAAATCTAGGATTTAGAACGAGAACAGATCTTCCGGGATATAAACCTGAAATAGGTGATTTCTTGGGACAAAACAGTTTTAATGGAGTTTTACAGCCGGGATTGGCATTCGCTTTTGGTTTAGACGGAGGAGTGGATTATGTGAAAAGCTCTCTATCAAACAATCTGTTAGTAATAAACAAGGAAAACATTACTCCTGCCTTATATAATAAGACTAAAAATCTAAGGATGGGTGGAGTTATTGAACCAATAAGAGGACTCACGATTAACCTAAATATGATATATGAAGACAATCATCGCACAGAAATGCAGTATATGGTTGACGGCATGCCTATTATCCACGGAGGAAGCTTTGCAATAACAACAATAACGCTTTCCTCAGCATTCGAAAAATCAAGTCAGTCTAACAGTTACGCATCTTCATCTTTCAATAAGTTTCTGAAAAACAGAGAAATTATCGCAACAAGAGTTCATAATGTATATGAGAGTCTAAATTCACTTCAAGGAGGAAGTGCAAATTCTCTTTTAATAAAATCAAATTCTGCAGATGTCCTAATTCCCGCTTTTTTAGCAGCTTACACTGGAAAAGATCCTAACAATATAGGGCTTACCGCCTTTCCTGATATACGATCTCTTATGCCAAACTGGAATATAAGCTACAATCTGTTGTATATAATCCCTGCTTTAGAGAATAATTTTAAATCTTTTACCCTTAATCACCGATACGTATCTCAATATCGTATTGGTTCATACTCATCATACCTAAGCTGGAACCCAATTGTTAAGGATAACAAAACCAATCTGGGGTATATGCCTGACCCTATCACAGGAGCATTTATTGCAACTACACCTTTTGACATTTCAGCGGTAAGCATCCTCGAGAGCTTCAGCCCACTAATTGAAGCTCAAAGTGTATTGTACAACGATATGAGTTTGACTGTTCGACTTAACAAAGCTCGATCCTTAAATCTGAATATTGCATCAAGTCGGATAGTAGAGACAAGTGATAATGATGTTGCTGTTGGTGTTGGATACAAACTATCAAATCTGACTACTCGTTTTGATTTGTCACACAAATATACTAAAGCTCTTGTTCGCAATATTGAAGATGGTTTTACACAAGCTACCAGCGGACTAAAAACTACAACAATATACATCACGGCAGACTATACGTTAAGTAGATCAATGACCTTACGTGCATTTTACGAAAGAATTAGAAGTCAGCCACAAGTATCTTCAACATCTTACCCAACAATAAACAGCAATGCCGGAGTAAGCCTTCGTTTCAATCTGAATCAGTAAGCACTAATATTAAGATGAAATTGCACCATATATGTAATGTGACATTATATATAAATTTTCAACAAAAATGACTAAGTGATTGTTTATATTTAAAACATAACTAAAAATCACGAAAATGAGAGAATTAATTTTAATAGTAGCACTTATGAGTATTTTTCAAAATACAGTTCCTCAATCACTTAACACAATAGTATATCAAGATGGGACTCAAAGACTCAACGGGTTTATCACTTCCAATGTAGGTGAACAATTACCGGGAGTAGTAATACTCCCAGCATGGAGAGGCGTTGATAATGAAGCCACTACTGCTGCATTGGATTTACAAAAAGAAGGTTATGTTGCATTTATTGCTGATATTTATGGTGAAGGAAATACTCCTGAAGATAATGCAGCAGCAGCTAAGATCTCAGGATCATATAAGGATAATTATCAAGCATATCAACATCGGATTTCTTTGGCCATAGATCAACTGAGAGCTCAAGGAGTTGATAAAATTGCTATAATTGGATATTGCTTCGGTGGAACAGGAGCTTTGGAAGCAGCACGAGGAGGATTAGATGTACAGGGAGTGGTCTCGATTCATGGGGGGTTGAGTAAAGATGAGAATAGGCCTAATAATCCTATTAACACAAAAGTACTTGTTGAGCATCCTGCTGAAGATCAAAGTGTTTCTAAAGAGGATTTTGATAATTTGGTGATAGAGTTAAATGAAAGTAATGCTGATTGGCAAATAATTATTTATGCCAATACCGGACACACGTTTACAAATCCCGAGTCGCAAGACTATGATGAATTAATGGCAAAGAGGGCATGGAGTCACACTTTGATGTTTTTAGAAGAAGTGCTAAAGTAATGTGTTTAATCTGTTGCAACTTTAAACATTTTCCACCTGAAGCCTAATTCTGAAGATTGTACCTTTGTCTGATTCAGACTGCTTTACAAATATTTTACCTTTATGGTTAACTTCAATTATACGCTTCACGAGGGAGAGGCCTAAACCCCATCCTCGTTCTTTTGTTGTGTAGCCTGGGGAAAATATTTTCTTGAGCATTGATTTAGGAATTCCCTTTCCACTATCTTCAACATCAAATAAAACATATTTGATATCACTAAAAGGTTTACTTTCATAAGTGATTGAAAAAACAACCTCTCCTTTGCCCTTCATAGCATCAACTGCATTTTTTGTTAGATTTTCTACTACCCATCCAAACAGAGATTCGTTAAGCATCACAGTTATTGGTTGTTTAGGGAACTGCTCTTTAAATGATATTTTGTCAGACACCCTTTTTTCCAAATACAGAAGTGAATGCCTGACTACATCTTGTAGAATATAAGGCTTAAGATCAGACTCAGAGCCAATCTTTGAGAACCTCTCTGCAATTATTTGTAACCTGTGAACGTCTTTATCAATTTCGGAGAAAAGTTCATTGTCCATATTTTTTAATTTCAAATATTCAGACCATGCCATTAAGGATGAAATGGGTGTACCCAGCTGATGTGCTGTCTCTTTTGACAACCCCACCCATACTCTATTTTGCTCAGCTCGGAGTGAGCGGTTTAAAGTTAAAAATGCAAGTCCTATAAACAGTGCAATTACAAAAAGTTGAATGTAGGGATAAATCTGTAATTGTTTCAATATATATGAATCATCGTAATAAATTACCTGATTCATTTCAGTCAAAACAATAGGTTCGTGCCTCCGTTTAAAGCTCTCCATCTTATTATATAGGAAAGGTTTTACACCTTCATTTGGCAGTTTTATGTTGTGAGATTCTACTGTTTCGAAACTCTTATCATATAATATCAGAGGGATTGTGGTGTTGCTCTGCAAAATAGTTAATACAAGTTCTGCATCCAACTCGTCAGAAATTATAGACTCTGTTGCTATCGCCCATATCTCCATTTTAGCTCTTTCTTCTTTGGCTAACTCTACTACTAATTTGTTTGAAACAACTAACGACAATATTGCTGCTATTATCGCTAACACAACAAACACAAAAGTAAGTGTCTGACTAATTATGTTCTTATACGCCATTTGTCCGGATATAGATTATTTGCACGATTCCCAATATTTTTCACAAATCCTAATGGTTCATTTTTATAAGTAAGAAGAATGATTCCTTTAGGAGCATCAGGAATATTTATTGCCTCTCTGCGTAAATAGGCAATAGCATTATTATAGGTTAATTCTTTAGTTACAAACATATCTCGATTGAGTTCGCTACTCATAGCCAAGGCATGGCATGGAATAAAATCTTTTCCTTTTATTTCACCAAGCTCGATTCCCATTGAAATTACATTCAGAGTTTCTCTTAAAGATAACATAATATCTGTGTGTGTTTTTGGAATTGCTAATATGCGATTTCCTTCTTGAATATAATTAAAAAAATCCTGATTTTTTAAATACTTACTGAAATTTGAATGATCTTTGATGAAAATTGAAGAGCATTTTTTACTCTTCTTATTATAACCAAAGCTAGCTGGTTCTTGATTAAGATTAAGTTGATCAATATTAATAATTATCGGTAATTGATCTGGTTTTTTTTCATTAGATAATTTTCTTAAAACAGTAACATACAATCCCTCACCTTTAGTTTTATGAGGAAAAAAACGATAAGCGTAACCCATTGCATTAAATGATGGTGATATTCCCCATTTACTTTCAGTTTCTATTTTCACAAAGTCAGCACCTAATTCATTAGCTGTCCATAAGGCATTTTCTTCGTTTTCTGCAATGTTGTAGGTGCAAGTACTGTATATCAATACTCCCCCTGGTTTCAGAGAAGGCCAAATATCACTTAAAATATTTTTCTGTCGAGCAGTACACATTATGACATTATCTGTTGACCATTCTTTAATTGCCACTTCATCTTTTCTGAACATACCTTCTCCAGAACATGGAGTATCCACCAGAATCAAATCAAAGAAATTTTGAATACTATTAAAATTCTTAGGCTCATTGTTAGTTACCAAAGTGTTGGGACTACCATACTTTATCATTGTTTCGGAAAGAATATTGGCTCGCTGTTGAATAATTTCATTGACTGTCAAAAAACTGCCTTCCGGCAATGCAGAGAGCATGCTTATAGATTTGCCTCCAGGTGAAGCACAAAGATCTAGACAGTGAACAGGCTTATTAAACAGCTGTCTGACTACATATTCTATAAACATTGATGAGGCCTCTTGAACATAATATAGGCCACTATGAAAAAGTGGGTCAAAAGTAAAAGATGGTCGTTTTTTGAGATAAAACCCATATTCAGACCATGGCACCTGTTCATCTATTTCAAGTAACTCATCAGGTTTTCCTCTAAACTTAATCGGATTGAAACGAACGCTAACAGGTGGAACTTCCGCTATTGCACTCAATAATGAATTTGATTCATCCTTAAGCATTAGGCGGAGTGAATTTATAAAATCGGAGTGAATGTTCATCTATAAATATTCATTAATCTACAAAGTTAAAATGTTTTCACAATAAATATTATCTTTGTGCTTCAACAATCTTAAACATTTTAAGTCATGAAAAAAAATATTATTATTGCGATGCTGTTGATACCTCTTGCTGTTTTAGCTCAGGACAGACCTGACCCACAACCAGCACCTGAGACAAATGAAAAGTTCAATATTGGTATGGCAGGTTACACTTTTAGAGACTTTGATTTAGATCAAACATTGGAGATGATGCTAAAATGTGATGTTAAATATCTATGTATAAAAGATTTTCATCTACCATTGAACAGTAATGAAGCAGAAATTGCAGATTTTCACAAAAAGCTTAATTCAAAAGGAGTAACAGGCTATGCTGTTGGTCCGATATATATGAGGTCTGAGGAAGAGGTAGACAATGCTTTTGAATATGCTAAAAATGTTGGTGTAAAGCTTATTGTTGGTGTCCCAAATTACGAGTTTCTACCATATGTTGACAAAAAAGTGAAGGAATATGATATGCGCTATGCTATTCACCTACACGGCCCTGACATTGATCTATACCCGGATGCTGATGATGTATGGGAAAATGTGAAAGATTTAGATCCACGTATAGGAATGTGCTTAGATATAGGTCATGATGTGCGGAACGGTAAAGACCCTGTAGAGGATCTCAGGAAATATCATTCACGAGTTTTTGACATTCACATTAAAGATGTAACAGGTGACACTAAAGAAGGGTATTCAGTTGAGATTGGACGTGGAATAATTAACATTCCGGCTTTCATAAATATGCTTAGAGAAGTTGGTTATACCGGTATGTGTAGCCTAGAACATGAACGAAATATGGATGATCCACTCCAAGGTATTGCTGAATCAATAGGTTATTTTAGAGGTGTTATTGCAGCTACTGTAAAATAATTAGCCTGATCGTTTTATTGAAAATCAATTAATCAATATTTTATACAATACAGGCTAATATTAGAAATAAAATCTACTTAGAATTTATAGAATTATATTTGTAAATCAATACATTTCTTGTATCGTTTTTACGTATGTATTGATTATAGATATATGCTTATATAGTAGCTGTCTTTTAGTGGCCTCCATCTACTTTTCTTTATTCTTTATATAGGCAATAGGGTTTTCAGTAATTGTTATATGACTTCTGTTTTAAATATTTAATGAACTATTGTTATAGGAGTTTCGTGGCTAAATTTGATTATTTTGACTAATTTTGTACTTTTAAATAGTTTATAAATTGAACAAAGCTGCACTATATTTGATTCCTGTTTTACTTGGTGAGACAACAATTGAACGGGTTATTCCTGAATTCAATAATAAGATTGTATCTGATTTGAAGTTTTTTATTGTGGAGAATATTCGTTCTGCCCGCCGCTTCATTAAAAAATGCAATCCGGAAATTGATATTGATTCACTAACGTTCTACGAGCTCAATAAGCATACTAACAAAAAAGATATAGAAAGCTTTCTTATACCCATGATATCTGGAAATAATATGGGAGTAATCTCTGAAGCTGGTTGTCCTGCTATTGCAGATCCTGGAGCTGAAGTGGTTGCGATTGCTCAGAACAAAGGCTATAAGGTAGTACCACTGGTAGGTCCTTCTGCTATTCTTATGGCTATCATGGCGTCAGGTTTTAATGGACAAAGTTTTGCTTTTCACGGGTATCTACCTATAGACTTAACCAAAAGAATTAACAAAATAAAGCAACTTGAGCTGCAAGCGTATAAGGAAGACCAAACACAGCTTTTTATTGAGACGCCTTACCGAAACCGAAAACTGGCAGAAAACATTATAGATAATTGTAAACCACAAACCAAGCTATGTATAGCTATGAATATCACATGTGATGATGAGTGGATAATGACAAAAAGTATAAAGTCATGGAAAGGAAATCTTCCTGATATGCATAAAAATCCAACAGTTTTTCTAATTTACAGAGGTAAATGAAACATGTAGTAATATGAAAAATGAAGAAATTAAATATTAAAAAAAGAACATTGATTATTCAGAACAACAAACAACTTCAACAATACAATTCGCTTAGGACTAAAGCTATAGCTCGATTGTTTTGTGAGCCTAAGTTTTGCATTGAACTAACTCAAATAATAAAATCCTTCCCGGATGAAAAAAAATTAGTCCTTGGTGCAGGTAATAATCTGTTTTTCACTAAAGATTTTGATGGATTGGTTATAAAGCTTGGAATGAACGAAATTAAAACTATATCGGAAGATGATAATTTCGTGATTATTGAAGCAGATGCAGCAATTGAATGGGATAATTTTGTGGAGTATTGTGTAAATAGGGGATATTCGGGATTGGAGAATCTCTCAAAAATACCTGGCTCTGTAGGAGCTAGCCCCATACAAAATATTGGTGCATATGGTTCGGAAGTAAAAGACACAATAAAGTTAGTAAAAACAGTAGATATAGGTACTGGTGAACAGCGAGTATTCACAAACGAAGAGTGTCTGTTTGGCTATCGTGATAGCATCTTTAAACAAACGCGTAATTATATAATAACTTCTGTAGTATTCAGATTGAATAAATATTTTACTTACAAGGAAAAATATGTAGATTTGAGAAGAGAATTAAAAGACAATTCATCTCCAACACTTTTTCAGGTAAGAGAAGCTATAATCAATATTCGTACAAGAAAGTTGCCAGATGTAAACATACTACCTAATGCCGGAAGTTTCTTTAAAAATCCAATTTTAACAAAAGATGAAAAGGAGTCATTACAGAAAAAGATTGCTGATGTGCCTTTATATAATATAGGTGATGATAGCTTTAAGACCTCTGCAGCATTTTTAATTGAAAAAGCAGGCTACAAAGGTAAAAGTAACGGAGAAGTTGGAACTTATGAAAATCATGCATTGGTTATAGTAAACCGAGGTACTGATGACGGTAATAATATTCTGAATTTTGCAAATGAGATTAGGGATGAAGTGGAAAAACTTTTTAATATTAAACTGGAACCAGAAGTATGGATTTTTTAAATAATTAAAACATGTCATCATTTATTATTGAGGGAGGACACAGCCTTAAGGGTGATATTACTCCGCAAGGTGCAAAGAATGAAGCTTTACAAGTAATTTGTGCAACACTATTAACTCAAGAAGAGATAATTATTGAAAACATCCCGAATATTCTGGATGTGAACAATTTGATTTTGCTACTCCAAGATCTAGGTGTAGAGGTGAAGAAGATTGAAGAAGAAACTTATTCATTTAAAGCGAAAAATATTGATATAGCATTCACAACAACAGATGAGTACAAAAAGAAAAGTGCTGCTATGAGGGGTTCAATAATGCTGGTTGGTCCTCTGTTAGCTCGCTTTGGAGAAGTAGTAGTACCTAAGCCAGGTGGAGATAAGATTGGTCGCAGGAGATTAGACACTCATTTTAACAGTATAATTAAGCTGGGAGCTAAATTAACTAGTGATGAAAAGAACAGTATTTTGAAATTATCGGCAAATAAGCTGAAGGGAACTTACATATTACTTGATGAAGCCTCAGTTACGGGTACAGCTAACCTATTAATGGCCGCTGTTTTGGCAGAAGGTGATACAGTTATATACAACGCAGCTTGTGAACCTTATCTTGAACAGTTGAGCCGTATGCTGGTAAGAATGGGTGCTAAGATTGAAGGTATTGGATCTAATAAACTGTTTGTAACTGGTGTAACTTCGTTGAAAGGATGTAGACATAGACTACTACCTGATATGATAGAAACAGGAAGTTTTATCGGAATGGCTGCTATGACGGCTTCGGAGATAACTATAAAAAATACTTCTGTTGCTAATTTAGGAATAATTCCTGAAAGTTTTAGGCGATTGGGAATCACTATTGAGCAAAGAGGTGATGATTTGTATATTCCTCGTCACGACAGCTACACAATAGAATCGTTTATGGATGGATCGATTCTTACTATTGCTGATGCACCATGGCCTGGACTTACGCCCGACTTGCTAAGTGTTATGCTTGTGGTAGCCACAAAAGCTAAGGGAAGTGTTCTTATTCATCAGAAAATGTTTGAAAGTAGGCTTTTCTTTGTGGATAAATTAATTGATATGGGTGCTCAGATTATTTTGTGCGATCCACATAGAGCAGTAGTTATTGGACTTGATAACCGACTCAATTTGCGTGGAACAACTATGTCATCACCTGACATTCGAGCAGGTATAGCACTATTGATTGCAGCTATGTGCGCTAAGGAGACAAGTATAATTCATAATATTGACCAAATTGATAGAGGTTATCAATATATTGACAAACGCCTCAATAATCTTGGAGCTTCTATTGTAAGGAAATAAATTTGTTTTTTAACCAACTCTTTTATTACTTTGTATCCTTGTAGATTGTGATTAATCCTCAGAATTATTTTGTTTTAATGACGTTTACTCTGTTTACATAGGCAGAGTACAGATTTTTTAAACAAATAATACTTTAAATAATAATAACTATATTAATTATGTCAACGAATAAAGTCGTAACCGACATTAAGCAAGTAACTGTACGTTTTTCAGGAGATTCCGGTGATGGAATGCAACTGTCAGGTACGTTATTTTCAACATTATCGGCAATATTCGGGAATGAAATATCAACTTTCCCGGATTTTCCAGCTGAGATTCGTGCTCCACAAGGATCATTACACGGTGTTTCAGGTTTTCAGGTACGTATAGGTTCAAAAGATGTTTATAACTCAGGAGATAAAACAGATGTTCTTGTTGCAATGAATCCTTCAGCACTTAAAGTAAATGCACAATATCTGAAGAAGGGATCGATAGTAATATATGACAACGACTCCTTTAAGAAACGAGATCTAGACAAAGCAAAATTTGAGACTGAAGATCCTTTTGCTGAGCTTAATCTTAATAATGTGCAGACGATTGGGGTTGACATTACATCACTTACAAAAGCATCGCTTGAAAATTCAGGATTAGAAAACAAAAATATATTAAGGAGCAAAAATATGTTTGCACTTGGTCTGGTTTGCTGGCTGTTTAACAGACCATTGGAGATTGCCGATAAACTTTTGGAACAAAAATTTGGTAAAAAGCCTACACTAGTGGAAGCTAACATTAAAGCTCTTACTGATGGATATAATTATGGCGATAATCTTCAGATAACAGCCACTACATATAATATTGATGTAGTTGAATCTGGCAAGGGATTTTATATGGATGTAAATGGAAATACTGCTACTGCTTACGGTCTAATTGCAGCGGCAGAAAAAGCTGGACTTCCGTTATTCCTGGGTTCATATCCTATTACTCCAGCAACAGACATTTTGCATGAACTGACAGAGAGAAAAGATTTTGGTGTTAAGGCTTTGCAGATGGAAGATGAGATTGCAGGTATAACTTCGGCTATAGGTGCAAGTTTTGCCGGTAGCCTTGCTGCCACATCAACATCGGGACCAGGGCTATCACTAAAAAGTGAAGCATTGGGATTGGCAGTGATGGCAGAGCTACCTTTGGTTGTGATTGATGTTCAACGAAGTGGTCCATCAACAGGTATGCCTACAAAGAGTGAGCAGACCGATCTTAGGCAAGCGTTATATGGTAGAAATGGTGAAAGTCCGCTAGTTGTTATCGCTGCTACTTCACCTACTGACTGTTTTGATAGTGCTTTTGAAGCCTCTAAGATTGCCATAGAACACATGACACCAGTCATCTTGCTTACAGACGGATATCTAGCTAATGGATCGTCGGCATGGAGAATTCCTGATATGGAAGATTATCCTAATATTAATCCTCCATATGTGCAGAATAAATATAAAGGTCTGGCTGAAGAATGGAAGCCATTTTTGCGTGATGAAGAGACTGATGTTAGATACTGGAGTATTCCAGGTACTCCAGAATATATGCACAGAATCGGTGGTCTTGAAAAAGATCGTTTCACTGGGGTCATTTCCACAAATCCCGAAAATCATCAGCATATGATTGACAATCGCCAAAGAAAAATTGATAAGATCGCTGATTTTATTTCTGAACAAAAAGTAATGGGTGATAAAGATGCTGACACTTTGATTGTTGGCTGGGGAGGAACATATGGACATCTACTTGAAGCTGCTTTACATATACAGGATAGTGGAAGAAAAGTGGCATTTACTCAGTTTAGACACATATTACCACTGCCAAGAAATACACACAATTTACTTAAAGGTTATAAGAAAGTTATTGTTGCTGAACAAAACAGTGGTCAGTTTGCCACTTATCTAAGTGCAAAATTTCAGGATCTGAATAATATACATAAATTCAATAGAATTGAAGGTCAGCCATTTAAAGTGAGCGAACTAGTTAAAGAATTCACCAAAATAATGGAGGAATAATAATTATGAGTACAATTGAAACTAAAAATATAGATGTAAAAGGCGTTAAACATCATAAATATATGCCTAAAGACTATAAAAGTGCAAACCCGATACGCTGGTGTCCGGGCTGTGGTGACTATGCTATACTCACATGCCTACAGAAAGCGTTGTCTGAGTTGAATGTAGAACCGCACAACACTGCCGTAATTTCAGGAATTGGATGTTCTTCACGTCTACCTTATTATATGAATACATACGGATTCCATAGTATTCACGGTCGTGCTTCTGCAATTGCTACAGGGGTTAAAGTTGCAAACCCTAATCTTAGTGTATGGGTTGCAACAGGTGATGGTGATTCGTTGGCTATAGGTGGTAATCATTTTATTCATACAATTAGAAGGAACGTTGATATAAACATTCTTTTATTTAATAATAAAATATATGGATTAACAAAAGGCCAATACTCTCCCACTTCTGATAGAGGGTTCATTTCTAAATCATCACCATATGGTACTATAGAAGAGCCTTTCAGACCAGCTGAACTTACATTTGGTGCTAGAGGAACGTTTTTTGCTCGTGCACTTGATGTGGACATGAAAAATCAAGTAAACGCTTTAGTTGAAGCTGCAAAACATGAAGGAACTTCTGTTGTTGAAATTTTACAGAACTGTGTAATTTTCAATGATGGAATACATAATAGGATTAGTGATCGCAGCTGGAAAGCTGATAATACTATAGTGCTAAAACATGGCAAAAAAATGCTGTTCGGCAAGGATAATGAAAAAGGTATCGTATTGGATGGTTGGAACTTGAAAGTAGTGAAAATTGGTGAAGATGGCTATTCTATTGATGATGTTCTTATTCACGATGCTAAAACGCAGGATAATACTTTGCATATTAAACTAGCACTTATGGACACATCTGACAATATGCCCGTTGCATTAGGAGTTATAAGAAGTGTTTCAGCACCTTCATATGAAAAAGATTATGAAAATCAGATTGCTGAAGTACAGATGAAAGCCTCACATAAATCTTTTAGAGATTATCTATTGAATTCTTCAAACGTTTGGGAGGTTAAATAATTAGAAAAACTCATAAATTATATAAGGAGCTTCGAAATTAAATTTAGAGTTTCTATTTGTTTATACTTGAAAGTTAAACTCCAAGACCACAAACACTCCATTTGATTCTGTTAAATAAATACTTCAGAAAAACATTATATCTTTGTGTATTGTTAAAGCTGTTGATTGGTTTATTTAATGGATAAGAAAAAAATAAATATTGCAGTGGACGGTTATTCGTCATGCGGTAAAAGTACAATTGCAAAAGGATTAGCAAAAGAATTAGGTTATACATATATAGATAGCGGAGCTATGTATCGCGCAGTGGCTCTTTTTGCAATTAGAAAAGGGTGGATCACAGAAAACGGAATGGATGAGAATTCTATCGAAAGCCACATGTCCGAAATAAAAATCACCTTTAAACCGAATACTCTCGGTGTTCAAGACACTTTTTTGAACGATGAGAATGTGGAGAATGAAATCCGTACGCTACAGGTAGCAAATGGAGCAAGCAGAATTAGCACACTTGCTACTGTAAGAAAAGAGATGGTTCACCAACAGCAGAAGATGGGTCTTAGGAAAGGTGTTGTAATGGATGGCAGGGATATTGGCACAGTGGTATTCCCCGATGCAGAAATGAAACTATTTATGACATCTCCTCCTGAAATAAGAGCTAAACGACGCTATCAAGAAATGCTATTAAAAGGTGAAAAGCCATTATATGAAGATGTTTTAACGAATGTTAAAGAACGTGATCTGCGAGATACCACACGAGAAGTGAGTCCATTAAAAAAGGCAGATGATGCGATTGTTCTTGATAATTCGGAAATTGGCATTGATGAACAACTGCAATGGGCTTTAGAGATGTTTAATAAAATCACAGATAATAATGAGTAAAATAGAAATAGATAAAGATTCCGGATTCTGTTTTGGAGTTGTAAAAGCAATAAACAAAGCGGAAGAGGAACTTAAGAAAAATGGTACGCTATATTGTTTGGGTGACATCGTTCACAACAACATTGAAGTAGAACGATTAGAGAAAATGGGATTGATTACGATTGACCATGAACAATTTAAAAAGTTGAAGAATGTGCGTGTACTTCTTCGTGCACATGGTGAACCGCCTAGTACATACGAAATAGCAAAACAAAATAATATAGAACTGATAGATGCTTCTTGTCCAGTTGTTCTAGGGCTTCAGAAGAAAATTAAAAAGAAATATAATTTCAGAGTTAACGATGATACCCAGATAGTTATTTATGGCAAAAAAGGACATGCTGAGGTGAATGGCTTGCTTGGTCAGACAGCTGAGACAGCTATCATTATAGAAAATAAAGATGATATTGATAAGCTCGACTTTACACGTGACATCAATCTGTTTTCGCAGACAACAAAATCTTTAGATAGTTTTTTTGAAATTGGTAATATAATTCGCAGCCGCATGAAAAATGGGGCCAAATTGGAGTTTTTCGACTCAATATGTCGTCAGGTATCAAACCGTGTGCCAAATATTCAAGAATTCGCAGAAAAGCATGATCTAATATTCTTTATTGCTGGAGAAAAAAGTTCAAACGGAAAAGTTCTATTTGCCGAATGTAAAAAGAAAAATCCAAACTCTTATTTAATTCATTCTCCGGATGAAATAGACCCAAAACTTATTGCTGATCACAAGAGTATTGGCATTTGTGGTGCAACATCTACACCAATGTGGCAGATGAGGGCTGTTGCCGATAACATATCCCGACTCAAGCCTGAAATGAATATCACAGAAGCTGCTTTTTAAGCAGCTTTTTTTGTACCATCATTTAAAAAAATGTATCTTTGCACCTTATTATATACATAGGAATATTATAAAACTACTTCAAGGAAAATAATCAGTTATGGACTCAAACATAAAAAGTGTTGGCATCCTTACATCTGGTGGAGATGCTCCAGGCATGAATGCAGCTATCAGGGCTGTTGCTCGTGCTGCTATATCAAACAATATGCACGCATACGGTATTTATCGTGGTTATAAAGGATTGGTTACTGATGAAATTGAAGAGTTTAAAACAAATAGTGTAAGTAACATAATACAGCAGGGGGGCACTATACTAAAAACTGCTCGATCTGATGAATTTATGACAACTGAAGGAAGAAAAAAGGCCTATGACAATTTGCAAAGATATGGAATTGAGTCTCTTGTTGTTATTGGTGGAGATGGCTCACTAACTGGTGCAGCGGTTTTTGCTAATGAATTCAATATACCTGTAGTGGGAATGCCTGCAACAATAGACAACGACCTTAATGGAACTGATACAACTATTGGTTACGATACTGCATTGAATACAATTATGCAATCAATGGATAAAATTAGAGATACTGCCACTTCTCACGAACGATTATTTTTTGTTGAAGTTATGGGACGCAACTGTGGATTTCTAGCATTGAATAGCGCTATTGCATCTGGTGCTGAAGCAGCAATAATACCTGAAATAAGTATAGAAAAAGACCAACTTAGAGAGCTAATTGAACAAGGTTTTCGCAAATCAAAAAACAGCAGTATGGTTCTTGTGACCGAAAGCGAAGTAACTGGTGGTGCTTTAAAACTTGCAGAACGTGTTAAAAAAGAATACCCTCAATATGATGTAAGAGTTACAATACTCGGTCATTTACAGAGGGGAGGCTCTCCTACTGCACAGGACAGAATTCTAGCTAGTAGGATGGGTGTAGCAGCTATTCAAGCTTTATTGGAAAATCAACGCAACGTAATGATTGGAATCCATGAAAACGAAATTGATTATGTTCCATTTAAAAGAGCAATTAAAAAACAAAAAGATATAAGTGAAGAGATGCTTGAAATATTACGTATATCTTCAATTTGACCAATTTAAAGACATTACAAAAACTTAATTATATGGAAATTACACATATCGAACACATTGGAATAGCTGTTAAAAGTATTGATGAACAATTGCCTTACTATGAGGAAATTTTGGGTCTAAAATGCTATAACATTGAAACAGTAGAAGATCAAAAAGTGAAAACTGCTTTTTTTAAGGTTGGACAAACAAAAATTGAGCTTTTAGAACCTACTAGCGAAGAAAGTACTGTAGCCAAATTTATAGAGAAAAGAGGAGAAGGGGTGCATCACATCGCTTATGCAACAAAAAATATTAACGAAGCTCTTAAAGAGGTGGAATCAAAAGGTGTTCACTTGATTGACAAAGAGGGTCGTGCCGGAGCAGAAGGACTTACTATCGGCTTCCTGCATCCTAAATCAACGGGGGGAGTACTTACCGAACTTTGTGAAAACATTAAAAAAGACTATTAACACATAATTATTAACAACTATATTTCATGAGTAACCAACTTGATAAAGTTAAAGAGCTTATACAACTTCGGGAAAAAGCTCGTTTGGGAGGCGGCGAAAGAAGAATCGAATCGCAACACGCTAAAGGAAAATACACAGCACGTGAACGAATTGATATGCTACTTGATTACGGTAGTTTCGAAGAGTTTGACATGTTTATTGAACACCGTTCATACAACTTTGGTATGGAAAAACAAAAATACCTTGGTGACGGAGTAGTAACAGGATACGGTACAATTGAAGGTAGACTAGTATATGTTTATGCACAGGATTTTACCGTTTCAGGAGGATCATTATCTGAAATGCATGCACAAAAAATATGTAAAGTAATGGATCAGGCCATGAAAATGGGTGCTCCTATTATTGGTATTAATGACTCTGGTGGTGCAAGAATTCAGGAAGGTGTGAGCGCACTAGCTGGTTATTCTGAAATATTCCAGCGCAATATACTTGCGTCAGGTGTAATACCACAGATTTCTGGTATATTCGGTCCTTGTGCAGGAGGTGCTGTTTATTCACCTGCTCTAACAGACTTTATCCTTATGACTCAGGGAACATCATATATGTTTTTGACCGGACCAAAAGTTGTTAAAACTGTTACCGGTGAAGATGTTACACAGGAACAGCTGGGTGGTGCAAGTGTTCACACCTCAAAATCAGGTGTTGCTCATTTCCAAGCTCAAACCGAAGAAGATGGCATAAAACTTATCCGTAAATTACTCAGTTATATACCACAGAACAACGTGGAAGAAGCTCCGCTTATTGCAACTGACGATCCTATTGATCGATTGGAAGATAGCCTTAACGACATTGTACCTGATAGCCCAAACAAACCATACGATATGTATGAAGTGATTGGAGCAACTGTTGATAACGGAGAATTTCTAGAAGTACATGCAGATTATGCAAAGAATATAATTGTCGGCTTTGCACGCTTTAACGGTGTATCTGTTGGTCTTGTTGCCAATCAACCTAAATATTTAGCTGGTGTGCTTGATATAAATGCTTCACGAAAAGCTGCTCGTTTTGTTCGTTTTTGCGACGCATTTAACATTCCACTAGTAACTTTTGTTGACGTTCCTGGTTTTTTGCCTGGTACAGGACAAGAGTATGGTGGCGTAATTACTCATGGTGCGAAATTACTTTATGCTTACGGAGAGGCTACTGTACCAAAAATAACTATTACTCTTCGTAAGTCTTACGGCGGTGCACATATCGTGATGAGTTGTAAACAACTACGTGGTGATATCAACTATGCTTGGCCAACAGCAGAAATTGCTGTTATGGGAGCAGAGGGTGCTGTTGAGGTGCTTTATAGCAAAGAGATTTCAGCTGAGAAAGATCCTGAAAAGCGGGCAGCTGTTATTGAAGAAAAGAAAAAAGAGTATAATGATCTATTTACAAATCCTTATGTTGCTGCTAGTTTGGGCTATATAGATGATGTTATAGAACCAAGAAATACAAGATTCCGTATTATTCGTGCTTTGCAACAACTACAGACAAAGAAATTAGAGAATCCTCCCAAGAAGCATGATAATTTACCACTATAAAAGCAGATGAATATGAGAATTTTTAAACTATTCGTATCTCTTTTCATCACTGCATTACTATTTACAGGATGTAAATCTAAAATTGAAAACCCAAGATGGGTTATTAATGAAGTAATGGTGACAAATGAGACCAACTTTATAGATGATTTTGGACAACGCAGCGGATGGATTGAAATATATAATAATACCGCAAGGACAATGGATTTAGGAGGACGATATCTTACAAATGATCGTAACAATCCCACTAAATATCCTATACCGAGAGGAGATGTTCTTACACAGATAAAACCAAATCAACATGCTCTATTTTGGACAGATAATGAGCCATTTAACGGAACATTTCATGTTAATTTCGAACTTGATCCCACAAGAGAAAATTATATCGCTCTCTATGAAAATGATGGTAGAACCCTGCTTGATGAATTAATTGTTCCTGCAGGTATACCTGTTGATCGTACTTTCGGTTTTCCAAAGGATGGTATTAAATATAATGAAGACGGCAATATTAACGCTGTTATATTAGAAAGAGTTACCCCCAGTAGCAATAATGCAGTATTGGAAGAAAATCCAAAAGTAATAGATATGCGGGAGAACGACCCTTGGGGTGGAGTATTTAGCATAACTGCTATGCTAGTAGTATTCTTAGCTCTAATAGGTCTTTATCTCTTCTTTAAACTTTCAGGGAATATTGCAACTATAATATTAAAGAGAAATATAGCCAAGAGTGGAACTCTCTCTGCTGCACGCAGTCACACACACCTGTCAGGTGAGGTACTAGCCGCTATTTCTGCCGCTATCTACGAATTAAAGGAAGATCAACATGACATAGAATCAACTATCCTTACTATCAGACAGGTTAAGAGGGATTACTCGCCCTGGAGTGCTAAATGGAAATCATTAAGAAAACTACCTAATTAGAGTAAATATTTAAGAATAATACACAAATATATATTGTATGAAAGAGTTCAAATATAAAATAAACGGTTCACCATATAGAGTGGTGGTTAACAAATCGGACGAGGAGATTGTGGAGCTTGAAGTAAATGGTACACCTTACACCGTTGAACTGGCACCCAAAACTAAAAAACCTAAGGCTGTAGTACAACGTCATACTCCAGAACCTGCTAAATCGGCACCGGCTACACTGGTAACAAGACCATCTAGTCCTTCTGTAAAGAACACTATTCAATCACCACTACCTGGGATTATACTTGATATCCGTTGCCAAGTGGGTGACACAGTGAAAAAGGGGCAAACTCTGATGATTTTAGAAGCTATGAAGATGGAAAACAATATTCTCTCGGATGGGAACGGAAAAATAACTGATATACTAGTCCAAAAAGGAGATTCAGTTCTTGAGGGAGCTGGACTTATAGTAATCGAATAATACTTGAGAGAATAATATGAATACATTACTATCATTAGCAGATAATTTACGTACCTTCTGGGGATATACCGGATTCTATAACGTGGAACTCGGACATATCATTATGATCATTATTGGTCTGATTTTTATATACTTAGCAATAACAAAAGAATATGAACCTTTGCTACTTATTCCAATAGGATTTGGTATATTAATTGGAAATATCCCGTTTAACGAAGCTGCCGGTTTACAGATTGGTATTTATGAAGAAGGATCTGTATTTAACATCCTATATCAGGGTGTGGTGCAGGGATGGTATCCACCACTTATATTTCTTGGTATTGGAGCAATGACGGATTTCTCCTCACTTATAGCTAATCCTAAACTTATTCTAATTGGAGCAGCTTGTCAGTTTGGTATTTTTGGAGCATATATCGTTGCTCTTGAATGGGGCTTTGCTCCAAATGAAGCTGGAGCAATAGGTATTATCGGTGGTGCAGATGGACCAACTGCTATATTTGCGACTTCTAAACTAGCTCCGCACTTGCTGGGAGCTGTGGCTATATCAGCATATTCTTATATGGCGTTGGTTCCAGTTATTCAACCACCTTTCATGAGGTTATTAACAACTAAAAAAGAACGAGTAATGAAAATGAAAACACCTCGTGTGGTATCACAGACTGAAAAGGTGTTGTTCCCAATTATGGGGTTGTTGTTGACAGCATTTCTCGTGCCATCAGGACTTCCGCTTTTGGGTATGTTGTTCTTTGGTAACCTGCTTAAGGAATCGGGTGTAACACGTCGTTTGGCAGAAACTGCACGTGGTCCGCTTATTGATACAATTACAATTCTTCTTGGACTGACGGTTGGTGCTTCAACTCAAGCAACTACCTTTTTAAGGATTGAATCGTTAAAAGTGTTTATTATCGGAGCATTTTCTTTTATGGTTGCAACGGTTACAGGTATATTTTTTGTAAAAATATTTAACTTGATTCTTCCGAAAGAAAAAAAGATTAATCCACTAATAGGAAATGCGGGCGTCTCAGCTGTACCTGATGCCGCACGAATTTCTCAGGTTGTTGGTATAGAATATAATCCATCGAACTACCTGCTGATGCATGCAATGGGACCTAATGTTGCGGGCGTTATTGGCTCAGCTGTTGCTGCTGGTATTTTACTTGGATTCTTATATTAAGTAATTCTAAAAACACCTAAATCATATGAGAAATATTCTAAATAACTAGAATTTTTCTCATATACATATAATTTGTTCTTTAAAAAAGACAGAAAATCTTTATGAAACTTAACAAGTAAAGAGATATTTCAAAGTATCTCTTTACTTCATTTTCATGAAAACATATTTATACAATAAGTATAGAAAAAATTAACAAACTATGGGATTAGAACAGTTGTTGCCCGC
>CAZURM010000023.1:0-27027 GCA_964622945.1 uncultured Proteiniphilum sp. | reverse complement strand
AACTAAATTTCAAATATTTCAAAGAACTCTTTTAGATTTTAATGGGACAGCAATGTTATATAATATACAATCTACTCAACTATTTCAACTAGCTCAACCTCAAATACAAGTGTTGTATATGCAGGAATAGATCCTTTTACTATGGAACCGTAACCAAGTTTCGATGGGATCCAAACCTCCCAAATATCACCTATTTTCATATGTTGTAATGCGGTGGATAAGCCGTCTATTAGCCCAAAGGTAGTATTAGGGTTGAGATTAAATGTACTGGGGATACCACTGCTTGGAGTAGAATCGAATACAATTTTATTAGTAATAATATCTCCCTGCTCGTTTTTATAAGTATCTGAATTTTGCCAAATACGTTTAAACCATCCAGTGTAACGTATTTTTACGTAATCTGTAAAGTTTGGACTTTCATCCCCATCTCCTGATTCAATAATTTTATACATTACAAAACCTTTATTCGAAGATGAGTTTAGCTTTGTGTATTCAGAATTGGAGGCAATTTTAGCAAACTGAGCTTCATTTTCTAATTTCCAGCTGTCATCAAACTTTTCGTTTTTGCTGCATGAGGAAAATATTATGAATGCAAAAAGACTAATAAATATAGATAGTTTTAGCTTCATTGTTGTGGTTTTGCTTTATAGTGATAGTTTTTTTAACAGGTTCTTCATATCGGTTTTCTCAGAAATTGTACGTTGAAGAGAATCGATTGCAACTCTTTCCTGTACCATAGTGTCGCGATAACGCACTGTAACAGTATTATCTTCAAGTGTTTGATGGTCAATGGTAGCACAGAAAGGTGTACCAATTGCATCTTGACGACGGTAGCGTTTTCCAATACTATCTTTCTCGTCGTACTGACAAGTAAAGTTGAATTTCAGTTCATTCATAATTTCACTAGCCTTTTCAGGCAGCCCATCTTTACGTACTAACGGCATAATGGCTAATTTAACAGGAGCCAATGCAGGAGGGAGCTTTAATAATATACGTGTTTCACCACCTTCAAGAGTCTCTTCACAATATGAGCCAGCTAGAACGGATAGGAACATACGGTCAACACCAATAGATGTTTCCACTACATAAGGGATATATGATTTGCCAAGTTCCGGATCGAAATATTGCATTTTTTTACTTGAGAACTTTTCATGCTGACTAAGGTCAAAGTCTGTCCGTGAGTGAATACCCTCTACCTCTTTGAATCCAAACGGCATTTCAAACTCGATATCTGTTGCTGCATTAGCGTAATGAGCTAAATTAACATGATCGTGGAAGCGATATTTCTCAGCTCCGAACCCCAATGCTTGATGCCATTCCATTCTTATACTTTTCCAATGTTCAAACCATTTTAGCTCCTCTCCAGGAACAACAAAAAACTGCATTTCCATCTGTTCAAATTCACGCATACGGAAAATAAACTGTCGTGCTACAATCTCATTACGAAAAGCCTTTCCAATTTGAGCAATGCCAAAAGGTACTTTCATACGTCCTGTTTTTTGCACATTCAGGAAATTAACAAAAATACCTTGGGCAGATTCAGGACGAAGGTAAACTTTCATAGCCCCTTCAGACGTAGCTCCCATTTCTGTGGAAAACATTAGGTTAAACTGTCTGACTTCTGTCCAGTCTCTTGTTCCACTTACAGGGCATACAATCTCACAATCGATAATTATCTGACGTAGTTCGACAAGATTGTTTTCACTTAACGCTTTAGCAAAGCGAGAGTGGATTTCATCACGTATTTGCTGATTATTGAGTACACGAGGATTAGTTTCCCGGTACATCTTTTCATCAAAGGAGTCTCCAAAGCGTTTTGCTGCTTTCTGAATCTCTTTTTCGATTTTATCATCAATCTTTGCTAGGTGATCTTCAATCAGTACATCAGCGCGATATCGTTTTTTGCTATCTTTATTGTCAATCAATGGGTCATTAAATGCATCAACATGCCCGGATGCCTTCCATATTGTAGGGTGCATAAAAATCGCAGAATCAATACCTACAATATTTTCATGCAGCATTACCATACTGTCCCACCAATATTTTTTTATGTTATTTTTTAATTCAACGCCATTCTGACCGTAGTCATAAACAGCACTTAAACCATCATAAATTTCACTTGAAGGGAATACAAACCCATACTCTTTACTATGTGATATTAGTTTTTTAAATATTTCTTCTTGTTGTGCCATGTGCAATAATTATCTGTTTCAAACTGCAAAGTAAAGGTTTTTTATTGATATTTTGACAATCATTCTTCTTAAAGATAAATAATTGATAGCCTATCAGGGGATGGCTTAGAGGAAAAATTGTACTTTTGTATTAATATTATGACTATCGATCTTCAAATTTCAAAATAGTATTGGTGGCTATGTCAAGTGGAATAAAAACTTTGGCTAAAGAAACCATTTTCTATGGTGTGGGTAGTGTGCTACCTAAACTGCTTAGCTGGTTCCTGTCGCTATACTGGGCTTTTGCATTGCCAAGAATTTCTGATATTGGAATCTTGACTAATTTCTACGCTTGGGTTGCACTGCTCCAGGTGATTTTGACCTATGGGATGGAAACTGGCTTCTTTAGGTTTGCCAATAAAGAAAAAGATTCGGAGAAGGTCTTTTCAACTACGTTCATTAGTATATTATCTACAACACTGATTTTCTTTCTTATTTCGTTACTTTTTCTAAAGCCTATTGCTTTAGTTTTAGGTGGTACGGCAATGAAACCTCATTGGCTTCTTCTTTTGATTATTATTCTTTGTGTTGATGTTATAGGTACAATACCTTTTGCCAAGTTGAGATTTAATAACAGGCCTATTCGCTTTGCATCTATCAAGATTATAAATGTTGTTTTGACTATTTTATTCAATCTCTTCTTTTTCCTTGCCTGTCCATGGTTACAAATAAAATTTCCAAATACATTCTCATGGTTTGATATAAATAATGGAGTTGATTATATACTTATAGCTAATCTTACAGCTTCTGTTATTCAGTTGTTAATGGTGTCGCCAGAATTTAGAATTAAGTTTAGTTTTGACAAGCAACTTCTTCGACGAATATTAAAATATTCCTTCCCAATATTGATATTAGGGATTGCCGGTATTTTGAATCAAACAGTCGACAAAATAGTTTTCCCTTGGTTTTACACAGATAATACAAACGCGTTTGTAGAGCTTGGAATTTATGGACAGAACTTTAAGATAGCTGTTATAATGGTGATGTTTACACAGGCGTTTCGTTATGCCTTTGAGCCTTTTATATTTGCAAGAAGCAAGGGTGATGCTGATGAACGACAATCGTTTAGCGATGCAACGAAATACTTCATTATCTTCGGGCTATTAATATTTTTGATAACAACAGGCTTTTTAGATATTATTAAATTTTTGCTTCCTCATGAGTATCATGTTGGATTGAAAGTAGTTCCCATAATTCTGTTGGGAGAGTTGTTTTTTGGTGTTCACTTCAATTTATCTTTATGGTATAAATTGACAGATCAGACAAAATGGGGTGCTTATATATCAATTTTTGGTTTTATTATTACTATTGCAATTAACGTGATTTTTATTCCAAAATACAGCTATATGGCATGTGCATGGGCGTCATTTTTTGCTAATTTATCTATGATGATAATCTCCTATTTTTTAGGACAAAGAAACTATCCAATACCATACAACTTGAAGTCAGCGGGATCATATTTTCTGTTTTCAATGCTGTTGTTTGGTGGAATTAAATTCTCTTATAATTTTATTGAAAGCTTATGGATCAGACTATTAATAAGTACTTTATTAATATTAATATATCTAATAGTAGTTATAAGAAAGGAATTGTTTTTAAAGAATCAATTTTTGATCAGATAATATTTCAGTAAATATAAATTGGAAGAGAATGGGCTTATTAAAAAATATATGTTAAAGAACTTGATAAAGAGCTGACAGATATGTGATTAAAAACTGCATATTGAGATAACAATTTATTTAAAATAGGGAATAAAAAGTAAAGTGTAAATTATAAATTATGAAAAAACTTTTTTTATCGATTGTAATATTTTGTTTAACTTTTGTAGCTAATGCCGATGAGGGCATGTGGCTACTAAAAGAATTGAATAGACAAAGTATTGATCGTATGCAGGAACTTGGTTTTATTTTTCCTGCAAACCAACTTTATAGTGAAACCAATCCGTCGTTAAAAGATGCAGTAGTAATTTTTGGTGGTGGATGTACGGGAGTTGCTGTTTCGGAACAGGGTTTAATATTCACTAATCATCATTGTGGATTTAGTGCAATTCAGCAGCTAAGTGCTGTAGAGCATGATTATCTAAAAGATGGATTTGTTGCAGCTAACCAGGGTGATGAACTGTATGCAGACAGACTTACTATATCTTTTTTAAGATCTGTGGTTGAGGTGACAGATAAAATAGTACCTCATTTATCATCTGTTTTAAGTGAAGTTCAAAGACAGTTGACAATTGACTCTCTGTCAAATGAGTTGATGAAAGACTATGAGAATGATCCCTTCAGGAGTGCTCGAGTTGTTCCTTTTTATTCAGGGAACAAATTTTATATGGTAGTTTATGACGATTTTCGTGATGTTAGGCTAGTGGCTGCCCCACCACAATCTGTAGGTAAGTTTGGTGGTGATACTGATAACTGGATGTGGCCTCGTCATACTGGAGATTTTTCTGTGTTTAGGGTATATGCAGATGAGAATAATAATCCTACCAATTATAGCGCAACAAACAGACCATACAAACCAAAATATGTTGTACCTATTTCACTATCAGGAGTTAATATAGGTGACTACTCAATGACTGTAGGATATCCTGGTAGTACTCAGCGTTATATGTCTTCATGGGGAATTCAACAAAGAGTAGAGTCTGAAAACAAGCCTCGTGTAGAGGTAAGAGAGGTAAAGCAGGATATATGGTGGGACGCTATGACTCAAAATGATACTATAAGAATTAAGTATGCCAATAAATATGCAGGAAGTTCGAATTACTGGAAAAATTCAATGGGTATGAATGAAGCTATTTTCAATCTTGAAGTAGTTGATAGAAAAGAGATTGTGGAAAACAGACTACAAGAGTGGATTAACAGTAGCACGACCAATAGATTGAAATATGGAAACACTCTTAATTTGTTAAAAGAAGCATATACTGAATCGAGTGATATAGCCAAATACACAACTTATTTCCTAGAAACATTCAATAACGGAATTGAACTTATCAGATTTGCAAATACTATATTACAGTTTGATACAGAGGGTACTGAAGAAGATAAAATGAATTTTATAAATGACAGATTAATAGAGCTGTATAACAACTATGAACCTGAGCTTGATAGAAAAGTGCTGATAAAATTAATGGAGCTTTATGCTGAAAGAGTACCACAACAGTATCGTCCCGACATATATTCAGAAATAGATAGAACTTTTGGTGGGAACTACGAAAGTTATGCTGAGTGGCTGTTTGACAACTCTCAATTTACTTCACTAGAAAAATTATTAGTTCTACTTAAAACAGCGGATATTCAGGTATTTATACAGGATCCGGCTATGGAACTTGCTCTCTCAGCAGCTGATATGGGTTATGAACTCTCAGAGCAGATGATGCCGTCATATGAAAAGATATTAAGAGGAGAACGTGAATTTATGGCTGCTTTGATGGAGATGGATTCAGATAAAGTTTTTTATCCAGATGCAAATTTCACACAACGTATGAGTTATGGTACGATTGAAGGATATCAACCACGTGATGCTGTGTGGTATGACTATTATACTACTACACAAGGAATATTTGAAAAACAAAAGCCGGGTGATCCTGAATTTAATGTGCAGGATTATATTCTTAATGAAATTCGTTTAAGTGATTTTGGTAGATATGCAGATGAAAATGGTGAGATGAGAGTTAATTTCTTATCAACAAATGATATTACAGGTGGAAATTCAGGTAGTCCGGTTTTAAACGGTAATAGTGAACTGATAGGATTGGCATTTGATGGAAATTGGGAATCTCTTAGCGGTGACATTCTTTTCGAGCCTGAGATGCAGCGCATGATAAGTGTTGATATTATATATGTACTATATTTATTGGAAAAGGTTATGAATGCTTCACATATTGTTCAGGAACTAAATTTAGTTAATTAGCATTTAGCTTTATATTAATTTAAAAATAAACCCTTCAACAGCTTTTCTACCTGTTGAAGGGTTTATAATATAGTATTTAGTATAGAAAATCAGTTATTAAAATCCATATTCTTCTCTATTGAATTTTTCATATCTGGGAGGCGATGGAACATAACTGTTATCATCCCATAAAACACTGGTTATCATCAAGTCAGCACTAAATCTGTTACACGCTATTGGTACATTATGCACTCTACACTGGCGAAGTAGCATCATAATATCAGCTTCGTGTGGCTGTGCATTAAGATCATCAATCAGAAATACAGCAAGATCAATTTCTTTACGTACAACTTTAGCTGCAATTTCGGCATCACCGCCCATGGGTCCAGAGTTCATGATGGTAAATTTAGGATTTACTCCTTCATTATTTAATGCATCGCGCACCAATTTTCCTGTTGTCCCGGTACATACGAGATGATGCTCAGATAGGAAATTGGAATTAAATATAACCCAGTCAACCATATCTGCTTTTCTATGATCATGCGCTACTAATGCAATTGTTAATTCTTTTTTCATATACCTAATTCTTCACGTATATCATTAATTTTTTTGTCTGCTTTTTGTTCAGCTTCAACAAGATTTTCTCTAGATTTAGCTGAGCCTTTAACTTCTACATAGAATTTTATTTTGGGTTCGGTTCCTGAAGGACGAATTGATAGCTTTGTGTCGTCTTCAGTAAAATACTGAATTACGTTTGATGTAGTAGGCATTTCCAATGCAACTTGTTCATTGCGTACAAAATCAACAGCTTCCAGTTTGCCGAAATCTTTTATAAGAGTAACGGGAGAGCTGCCCAGAGAAGTAAGTGGGTTAGTTCTATAATTTTTCATCATAGACTCTATTTCTTCAGCTCCTTCTTTGCCTTTACGTACGAGAGAAATTCCTACTTCTTTGGAGTATCCATATTCAAGATAAATATCCTGTAGAAGTTCATATAGTGATTTTCCATTGTCTTTTGCCCATGCGGCTATCTCAGCAAATAGCGTACATGCAGAAACAGCATCTTTATCACGAACATAATCTCCGGCTAAAAAACCATAACTCTCTTCTCCACCTCCGATATATTTTTTAATTCCTTCGTTTTTGCGTATAATTTCAGCAATCCATTTAAAACCTGTATAGCTGTCATATATTTCAATTCCTTTACTATCAGCAATCTTTTTGGCAATCTCTGTAGTAACAATTGTTTTGACTACAAATTCTCTACCTGTCAGAAGTCCTAGCTCTTCTCGTCTAGTCATAAGATAGTATAGACATATAAGAAAGGTTTGATTTCCATTTACTAAGATAAATTCACCATTATTATCCCGTATTGCTGTTCCAATACGATCTCCGTCTGGATCTGTAGCCATAACTAGATCTGCATTTGTCTCAATTGCTTTTTTTATAGCAAGGTCAAGCGCAGCCGGTTCTTCCGGGTTAGGTGAGATAACTGTAGGAAAATCACCACTTATAACATCTTGCTCCGGTACATTTATGATATTGGTAAAACCAATTGCTTTTAATGCATCAGGAACCAGAGTTACACCTGTACCATGAATAGGTGTATATACTATTTTAATATCATTAAACCGTTTGATTGAATCTGGTGAAAGGAGAAGTTTTTTTATCTCTTCAATGAACGCATTGTCCATATCTTTTCCGATAATTTCAATCAGTTTTTTATTTCTCTTGAATTTAACTTCGTTGTTTGATTTTATACGGTTTACTTCTGCTATAATATTTCTGTCGTGTGGAGCAAGAACCTGTGCTCCATCATTCCAGTAGGCCTTATAACCATTATATTCTTTTGGATTATGTGATGCAGTTATCATAATACCACTTTGGCAGCCTAGTTTTCGTATTGCATATGAAATTACTGGGGTGGGGCGAAGATTTTCAAATAGATAAACTTTAATGCCATTAGCACTAAAAACATCCGCTGCTATCTCTGCAAATTTACGGCTGTTATTACGACAGTCATATCCAACAACTACTTTAATTTGATTCTGATTTACAAATTCTTTCTTAAGATAATTTGACAGTCCCTGTGTGGCAGATCCAACAGTATAAATATTCATTCTGTTGCTTCCAGCACCCATAATACCGCGTAGTCCACCGGTTCCAAACTCCAAATCTTTATAAAATGCATCAATTAAAGGAGTCTTATCCTCATTGTCAAGTAATTGCCGTACTTCTTTTTTTGTTTCAGCATCGTATTCACCTTCCAGCCACGAATTAGCTTTATTCGTAACTTGAGTTAATAAAGTTTCATCTTCCATATAAATTATGTATTATATTTATCTTTTATTCTATAGATTGAACTTTGTATTTATCACCTGTTTGATCGATTATCTTTTGATAATATTCGTTGGAATATCCAGGACGTAATGGGTTAGCAGGTTGTCCAAATTGATTTCTTTTAAATTGTCCGTTTTCTTCCTGTTTAATAACGCCATCAATATACTTAATCATTAGATATTCACCAAGTTTTTTCCATTCTTCTACACCTTCATTTACAAGGTTGTTGGTATAATTAGTAAGGAGTTGAATAGCTTCTTGTTTTGATTGTTTGTAAACCTCTGTTGCTCTCGTTTCTATTTGGGGCTGTGCATTCAAAAAACTATTTTCCAGTGAAGATTGAACTTTTTTCATATCTTCACTCATGTCATTGTAACGTGTGTAAACCATATTTGACACCCAGTTATGAATCCAAAAAGCAGATGTCCAAGAGAATGTCAGTAAATCACCATTACCAACAGCCATTTCATGAGGCACTTCATAGTGACCACAGTAGAAAGGATAATATACTGTTTGTGCTGCGTCATCAATACCAAACCATAATATACCACCAATTTCACTAGGGAGCCATGATCTCATTTGAGCTACAAAAGAAAATGCAGTCTGTTGTGTTGCAATTGGACGTTCGTTACAGTATTCAACAGAGTCTACTTGATATGTTAGCGGCGACCAACGGTAGGGAGAGTTAAAAGGTCCTGCTCCTACATCAAAACGCCAGTCTAGTTCAGTACCTTCATAATGATCGCGCATCATGTTCTTAATATCTTGGGTACTTAGTTTTTTGTCTGGTTTTATATATAACGGCATGGGATCTGTTGTTTTTCCCTGAGCATAAGTAACATATTCACCCATGTTTTTGTTTACTTTATTGAAGAATGACCAAACGCGTGCTTCGCAAAATCTTAGAGCACTAAAATCTAATGGTGCATAAGCTTTTGCGAAACTAAAATCGGTATCTTCTCCTTTGAAATAGCCCTTTTCGCGTGCAAATGAAATTACGTCTGGTGAATAGATGCAATTTTCAGGATCATTTAAAGGAAATTCCTGAATACGTGCTTGATTAGCATGAGCGGATACACAATCATCCGGAATTCGTACAGCAACCCATACAGCACCTTTATTCCCAGAGCCTTTTCCAATCATTTCCATCACCCAAACTTCGTTTGGATCAGCTATTGAAAACGATTCTCCTGAACTATAATAACCATGTTCCTTTACAAGGTCAGTCATTATTTTTATTGCTTCTCTTGCATTAGTTGCACGCTGTAGAGCTATATAGATCAGGCTTCCGTAGTCCATGATTCCGGTTGAATCATTTAACTCACTTCTACCTCCAAAAGTTGTTTCGCCTATAGCCAACTGATGCTCGTTCATGTTACCTATAACATTATATGTTCGCAGAACTTGCGGTATATCACCTAAATACTTTCCACTGTCCCATTCAAATATTTTGAGTATTTCACCCGGTTGATATTGTCTTGCAGGCCAATGATATAACTCACCAAATAACCCGTATGAATCAGCAGCATAGGATATTATTGTAGAGCCGTCTGTAGATGCATTTTTGCCAACTAGTAAATTTGTACAGGGATATATTAAGATTGCTGTAGACATAACCAGCAGAGTAATCAAAAAAACTTTTTTCATGTTTAATTCAAATACACAGTATAGTAATTATAGTTTGTAAAGATACCTTTTATTGTTCAATCAGCCTAAACTGTTCTATTGATATTTCAAATAATTATCACAATTTGATTAGTAAAAGTAGAAAAAAAAATCTATTTTTGTTTTGTAGATTAAACCTTCAGTGAGTAAATCCGAATGAAAGATAATAATAAGAAATTTGAAACAAAAAGAATAGTAGGATTTACTACTACTCAGATTATCATTCTTTTGATACTTACTGTTATGTTGTTTTTTTTTAGTGACAGCAGTATTCCAAAAAGAATTAAACATGAATCGCAAATAAAAGACCTGGAAGCACAGATTGAGCTTTATCAGAAACAGATAGAAAGAGATAGAGAAATGTTGGATGAACTACAATCAAATAACGAGGATCTAGAAAAATTTGCCCGTGAAAATTATTACATGAAAAAAGATAATGAAGAAATCTTTATTATTGAGGGATATTAATAATGGAGATTATTCCAACAGATTGTTGAAGATTTGAAAGAATGAATTAGTTATAAATACTATATGAAAAATGTATTATATAGGATATCAGGAGTTTTAATTTTGATTTCAGCCTTATTATATATGTTTTATCCAGTTGTAGCATCTTGGCTTATGTCTGTTGCTGTTATAGTATTCTCGGTAATCACAATCTCTAGTCCTTATCCGGGTAAAAGTATTAGAGGTAAAAGACTTTTTAACCTACAGATATTATCATGTCTATTAATGATTGCTGCAACTTATATGATGTTTAAAGATAGAGTTGAATGGGTATTATTAATGGCTTTAGGTGCTTTCATTTTGTTATACTCTTCATTCATTTTACCGAGAGAACTCGATAAAGAAAAGGGGAGTAATTAACATGTTTTAAATCGAAATGAACAAAACTATACTTGTAATTGATGATAACTTAACAGTTTGTTTGATGTTGAAATCTTGGTTAGTGAAAAAAGGTTTCAATGTTGATACAATTTCAAATGTTGAAGAGGCAAAAGAGATGGTAAGGGAATTGCCTTATGATTTAATACTGAGTGATATAAAAATGCCTGATGCCGATGGATTTGAGTTTCTAAGATGGATAAAAGTATATGACCCTGATATACTTGTTATTATGATGACCGGATTTGCTGATATTGATTCTGCTGTTAAGGTTATGAAATCAGGAGCAGTTGATTATATATCTAAACCAATTGAGCCGAATAAATTATTTGAAAAAATTGAAGAAGCTTTCCAGTTACAGGAAAACATTAGAAAAAATAATCGTTTTGCAAATGATTATATTATGCCACCAGGGAAAGAATACAAACAGCTGTTTAAACAATTAAAAGGTATTATAGAAAACAATTCACACCGATTGATATTAGGAGATAGAGGAACCGGCAAAGCATCAACTGTTAAATATATTTATGAAAAAGGGATTCATCGATCCAGACCATTAGTATTATTGGATGCTAATGATATAATTGATAAAAGTAATGACTTAAAACAAAATGAGAAAGGTGTGTCAATATTACAGGAAAAGTTTCAGAAAGCAAAAGGAGGGCTGTTTTATATACGTGAAATTGATCAGCTTAACAAATTTATGCAGGACGAGCTGTTAGAAATTATTTTAAGACAAAAAAAAGATGAAAATTACACACAGCTAATACTTAGTACAGAAGAAAAACTTGATAAATTGCAAACTATTCTTATTCCAAAATTATATAATTTAATTAAAGATGATTGTGTGATTTTACCGTCTCTTAAAGATAGAGAAGATCAGATTATATTTTTCGCTTCATATTTTATTAAGTTTGCCAATTACATTCTAAACAAAAATATTACAAGTATAGATCCTGTTATTCAAAAAAAACTCATAGAATATGAATGGCCTGGGAATATACAAGAACTGAAAAACTTTATAATAAAAGTGGCTTTAATTGCTGAAGGAGATGAGATAAAAGCAGATAATGCAAATGAACTCTTTATAAATGAGAAAATAGAAAATGATAGTATTGATATTAGCGTAGATAAGAATAGTATTCAGAGCCTTAGAAAAGAAAATTATGAAAAAGAGAAGATTTGTCAAGCTCTAGATTTAGCAAAGGGTAATAAGACTATGGCCGCATCAATTCTAAATATTGATAGAAAAACATTATACAACAAAATAAAGCTTTATGAAATTAATGTGTAATGCTTAGTTTTTATAACGGTTATGAAAAAAAAAGGAACATCGAAAATTAAGCTGAGTGTTATATTAGGATATATACTGGTTGTCATTGTTATGACAATAGGATTAATAGCTCTTTACAACAATTTAGTGGACTTTTCTAATAAGAGAATCAGAAATGAGGATATGTCCGAATTGTTGATAGTTGGTAACACTCTTTCATTACTTTATGAAGTTGAAAGTGAACAAAATTTGCTGACAGCTGAAAGCGCAAGACAATATTTTGTAATATATGACTCTGTAATCCCTGAGGTCAAAAATAATCTTGATAGATTAAAAAGTTTTTCTGATGATGACAGTAGAACATTGAAGCTTGATAGTATCAGTACATTAATGAAAAGTAAGAGTGCTAACTTATTTGAAATAGCCTCATTGCTTGATTCTATAAGTCAGTCTCCTGAAATTATAATTGAATCTGATAACAGATATGTTCCGAGAGAATTGAATAAAGAGATAACAGATTATCTCGAGAGTAATAATCTAAATAATTTAAATGCAGCTCAAAGTGATACAAGCATTATTGCTGGAGAACGTAAAGGTTTTTTTGATCGTGTTCGTGATGTTTTTATTGCCAATCCTGATTCAACCATTGTAATTGAAAATAGATCTGTTGTTTCTGATAATGAATTTAAGCTGATAGTAGATACAATTATTAATAAAGTACGTTTTTCAGAAAGACTTGATCTTAGTAGGCAAAGGGAGTTTCATAATATTCTTATTGAAAAACAGGAGGTTATGAGTCATAACAACAGGATGCTCACAGCTCGTATCGATGAATTGTTAAAAAATATTGAACAGGAGGAAATCAGAAAGTCATTTTTGCTGATTAGAGAAAGAGAGCGAACTTTATCTCAATCTCAGAATACAATGTTATTAGTATCTCTGTTGTCAATTGTTATTGCTATATTTTTCACTCTGCTTTTTTTAATAGACATCAATAGAAGCCAACGATATCGTACACAATTGGAGTTATCTAACAAGCGTGTAATGGATTTGTTGGATTATCGTGAAAAGATGATGCTTACGATATCTCATGATATTAAAGCTCCAACAGGCTCTATACTTGGGTTTATAGATCTTATGACAGAAGAAGATGATGCTGAAAAAAATAAATCATATCTTAACAATATGAAAATATCGGCGGAACATGTACTCCAACTCGTATCTAAACTATTAGATTATCATAAGCTGGATAAAGGAAGCTGGCAGCTACAAGAGTTCCATTTTGATATTTATACATTAATTGAAGAATCGACAAATAGCTTCATGCCTCTGGCAGAGAAAAAAGGGCTGGATTACAAAGTGGATAATCAGATTCCCATTAAAATGTTTTGTTACGGCGATTCTTATGTTTTAAGACAAATTGTTAACAATCTTATTTCCAATGCAGTAAAATACACTTGGCAAGGGGGAGTAACAGTTACTGCAATCATAAAAGTGTCGGAGGATAAGAATGTTTTAGTATTTAGTGTAGCCGACACAGGTGAAGGCATTGATATTGAAGATCAGAAAACTATTTTTAATGAATTCAAACAGATAAAAAGTATTTCTGAAAATGATAATCGTATAGAGGGTAGTGGTTTAGGTCTCGCTATTACAAAAGGTTTTGTTAAAGAACTGAATGGTGATTTACACTTATATTCTACTAAAGATATAGGTTCTGAGTTTGTTGTTAAAATTCCATTGAAATCTATGCCAGAAGAATCAAGAGGATTTGGCATTGATAGTGAAGAAAAGGATTTGGAGGATGTTTTCCTACTTTATGTAGATGATGATATTATTCAGTTAAAGATGATGTCTGAGATTGCTCTGAAAAAGAAAATAAATTGTGTTATTGAATCTAATCCAGACAATGTTTTAGCAATTTTAAATACAAACAAATTTGATATACTGTTTATTGATATTCAATTGGGTGGAAAATCTGGTTTTGATTTAGTTAATAAAATAAAAAATGAGGCAAATATATTAAATAAAGAAACTCCAATTATTGCACTTTCAGCAAGATCAGATATTTCAAGAGCTGATGTTCAGACATTTGGTTTTACTGATTTTATGTCTAAACCTTTTAACATTAATCAGATTTATGAGTTAATTAGATTTTATGTGAAAGATGAAGCTAGCAGTAATGAAACACAGATAGAAGGTATAGAAAATAATAATAATGAAAATATAAAACCTAAAGGAGTAAGTGCTATTTATGACTTTGTAAAAGATGATACTAGAGTTTCTTCTGAAATATTAAAATCTTTTATCATGGAAGCTAGAGAATGTGAAATTGTATATAAAGATGCTTTTTCAAATGATGATATTGTAAAAGCAGGAAATATTTCACACAAGATGTTACCGCTATTCAGAATGATTGGAGAAGAAAGAGTAGTTAATCTCATGGAACAACTTGAAAATCACGACCAATTAAATTTAGAGGATAAAGAATATCTTCTAGAAGCTATTAAAAATAGTATTATAGAAGGAACTGAACTCATACGTGATTTAAACAATGAATGATATGATCCAAGAAAATGTTATAGATAAATACAAAAGATATTTATTATTGGAGAAAGGATTAACTAGAAATACTATTGAAGCATATATTCTTGATTTAAATAAGCTATTGGTTTTTGTTGAAAAAGAACAGTTGTCACTCACGACAATCAAAACTTCGAATATAGAGGAGTTCCTCGCAAGTCTATATGATAGCAATCTATCTTCACGTTCAATGTCGAGAATTATTTCCGCACTTAAATCATTCTTTCGATACCTTGTTTTGGAGCAATACAGAGAAGATAATCCTGCTGACTTATTGGAATCACCTAAAATCGGACTAAAACTACCTGTTGTTCTTTCAATTGAGGAGATTGACTCTATTCTTTCCGTTATAGATGTATCAACTATAGAAGGAACACGTAACTATGCAATAATTGAGACTCTTTATAGTTGCGGATTAAGAGTATCAGAATTAATAACTCTTCGTTTTTCTGATTTATACTTTGATGATGGATTTCTTCGAGTTATTGGGAAAGGAAATAAACAAAGACTTGTACCTATTTCTGAAGTTGCCATACAAAAAATTAACAACTGGCTAGATTATAGAAAGCAAATAAATATAAAAAAAGGGTATGAAGATATCGTTTTTGTTAGCTCACGGCGTGGAAAATCGTTATCACGTATAACAGTATTTTATTTTATAAAACAATATGCTGAAATTGCCGATATAAAAAAAGAGGTTAGCCCTCATGTTTTTCGTCATTCTTTTGCAACTCACCTATTAGAAAGAGGTGCAAATATACGGGTAATACAGGAAATGTTGGGACACGAAAAAATAACAACTACTGAGATCTATACAAGCATTGACAGGACTTTTTTAAGACAAGAGATTATAGAACATCACCCTAGAAACAAAAGCAGAACATCTGTAAAATAAAAAAGCTTATTATTGAAATATAGGCATGAGTATAAAAACTAAATATCAAATAAAAAGAATGACTAAAACAGTCGAAGCTCAGAGATAAATTCTTATATTTGCTAAAAAATTAAAAAATACTGTCATGAAATTTATAGCATCAAGCGCCATGATGTTAAGTCATCTACAGGCAATAAGTAGAGTTATTAATTCCAAAAGTACGTTACCTATTCTAGATTGCTTCAAATTGGAGTTAAAGGGTAATAAGCTCACTCTGACAGCTGCAGATAGTGAAACTCGCTTAGAAACATGGATTGAAGTGAATAATGCGGAAGGAGAAGGTAGCCTTGCAATTAATGCTAGGAATTTACTTGATCCTCTTCGAGAGCTTCCTGATCAACCTTTAACTTTCGATATCAACGATGAAACTCTAGAGGTTTTTATTTATTACCATAATGGGAAATATAATTTCGTGGGATTAAAAGGAGATGAATATCCAGAACCCAAACCATTAAAAGAAGACACAGCTATGAATATCACAGTAGATGTTGATATGTTGTTGTCAGGTATTAATCGAACTGTTTTTGCTACTGCAGATGACGAATTACGTCCTGTCATGAATGGGATTTATTTTGATATAACAGCTGAAGATCTCACCTTTGTTGCATCTGACGGTCATAAGCTTGTTCGTGTTACATCAACAGAGGCAAAGGGTGAAGGCAGATCATCATTTATATTACCTAAGAAGCCCGCTAATCTTTTAAAATCTCTTTTGCCGAGAGAAACAGGAGTCGTATCTATAGATTTTGATGAAAACAATGCATATATTACAATGAGTTCATATAAAATGACTTGCCGTTTTGTAGAAGGACGATATCCTAATTATAACTCTGTAATTCCACAAAATAACACCAACACTGTTACTCTAGATAGATTGACTCTACTTAATGCACTTAAGAGGGTATCCGTCTTCTCTAATCCATCGATAGGATTAGTTAAACTACAACTTTCTGAAGAAAAAATAGTTATCACGGCTCAAGATATAGATTTCTTAACTGCTGCTGAGGAAACAATAGTTTGTGCCTATACTGGCAATGTAATGAATATTGGTTTTAAAGCAGTTTTTCTAATAGAGATATTAGACAACATACCTAGCTCTGATATTAAAATTGAATTGTCTGATCCATCCAGAGCGGGCCTTATTCTTCCTGTAGAGCAAGAGGAGAATGAAGATATGTTGACTTTGTTAATGCCGATGATGCTGAATGATTAATCAACTATAACGTTAAAAATGGATTTGAAGCTTAAAAACCCGTTAGTGTTTTTTGATTTAGAAACTACCGGAATTAATATAACTAAAGATCGGATAATTGAGATTTCACTTTTGAAAGTTTTTCCTAACGGGAAAGAAGAGATGAAAACACGTAAAATTAATCCAGAAATGCCTATACCACCTGAGTCAACAGCAATACATGGTATTACAGACGATGATGTTAAGGATTGTCCTACATTTAAACAGATTGCTAAGTCTCTTTCAGATTTGATCGAGGGATGTGACATGGCAGGTTTTAATTCCAGTCGTTTTGATGTGCCTATGCTTGCTGAAGAATTTCTTCGTGCAGGAGTAGATTTTAATACTGATAAAAGAAAATTTGTAGATGTTCAAATAATATTTCACAAAAAAGAACAACGTACTCTGGAAGCAGCCTATTCATTCTATTGTAACAAAAAGCTGGATAATGCTCATTCTGCGGAAGCAGATGTTATAGCAACTTATGAGGTTTTAAAATCTCAACTAGATCGTTATCCAGATCTTGAGAATAGTGTAGACTCATTATCACAGGAATATTCCAGTTTTAATAATAACGTTGACTTAGCTGGACGTATTATTTTAAATGATGCCGGTATAGAAGTATTCAATTTTGGTAAACACAAAGGAAAGTCAGTCATAGAAGTGTTAAATAAGGAACCAAGCTATTATGCTTGGATGATGGATGGAGATTTTCCTCTTAACACTAAACAAGTACTTACGAAGATTCGTTTAAGCGAGATTAGTGGATAATAACTATATTTGAATGGCGCGTTTTTTCATGACACTTTCATATAATGGAAAGAGCTATGTTGGTTGGCAAATTCAGCCAAATGGTGTTAGTGTACAACAAAAGCTACAAGAAGCCTTATCTATGATTCTTCGCTCTGAAGTTGAAATTGTTGGTGCTGGAAGAACTGATGCAGGTGTTCATGCTCGTAAAATGATTGCACATTTCGATTGGATTGAAGAACCTTTCTCTTGTGAAGATTTGGTGTTTAAATTAAATCGCTTATTACCTAAAGATATTGCCATATCTTCAATCAGAGAGGTAATGCCCGATGCACATGCACGCTTCACTGCAATTTCCAGAACTTACAAATATTATGTTACAACTGATAAAGATCCTTTTTATTATGAGTTGATTAATAAGGTAAACTTTATACCTGATATTGAGAAAATGAATGCTCTTTGTACTATATTGAAAGAAACTAAGGATTTTAGCAGTTTCAGTAAACTTCATACAGATGCAAAAACAAATATATGTAAAATAGAATTTTTAGGTTGGGAACATCATGGGAATCTGTATGTTTTTAAAATAAAAGCTGATCGTTTTTTACGGAATATGGTTAGGGCAATTGTTGGAACATTGCTTGAAGCGGGTAGGGGAAAACTTGAAGAGAAAGGACTTCGTAGAATAATTAAAGCCAAGAATAGACAACTAGCAGGTGATTCTGCACCTGCTCACGCATTATTTCTTGAAGATGTTCAATATCCTGAAGATATTTGGGTATAATTTCTAGATAGGCTGACTATTTAAAATATTTCCGACAGCTCACGATTGAAGTGAGTTTTCTAGAATAAATAATTATACTTGTCTGCAAAAATTAAAACATTTACTTTATTGGTTATTTACGAAAAATTAATCATTCATAGATATTAAAAACTCTTCGTTACTTGAAGTACGCCTTAATCTGTTTAGTAAAAACTCCATTGCTTCTACAGAATTCATATCAGCAAGGAAGTTACGTAAAACCCACATACGGTTAAGTGTCTCTTCCGAGAGCAGAAGATCATCGCGACGCGTGCTTGAAGCAATAATATCGACTGAAGGAAATATTCGTTTGTTTGATAATTTCCTGTCGAGCTGCAGCTCCATATTACCTGTTCCTTTAAACTCCTCAAAAATAACATCATCCATTTTTGAACCTGTATCGGTAAGAGCGGTTGCTATAATTGTTAGAGAACCACCATTTTCAATATTTCTTGCAGCACCAAAGAATCGCTTTGGTTTATGTAGCGCGTTGGCATCAACACCACCTGATAGAACTTTACCTGAAGCCGGTTGAACAGTATTATAAGCCCTAGCTAAACGAGTTATTGAGTCTAGAAGAATTACTACATCATGGCCACATTCGACTAGTCTGCGAGCTTTATTTAACACTATTTCAGCAATCTTTACATGATGATCTGCTGGTTCATCGAAAGTTGAAGCGATTACTTCTGCGTTTACACTTCGCTCCATGTCAGTTACTTCTTCAGGTCTTTCATCAATAAGAAGTATTATCATATATACTTCCGGATGATTATCTGCAATCGCATTAGCAATATCTTTCAGAAGCACTGTTTTACCTGTTTTAGGTTGAGCCACTATCAATCCTCGCTGTCCTTTGCCTATTGGAGTAAACATATCAACTACTCTACATGAAAGGTTGTCATTGTGTCCTTTGGTTAGATTAAATTTATCATCTGGAAATAATGGCTTTAGGTGATCAAAAGGCACACGATCACGTACTGCGTCTGGTTTTCGTCCGTTAAGACGATCTACTTTAACAAGTGGAAAAAACTTTTCACCTTCTTTAGGCGGACGTATAGGTCCTTCTACGACGTCCCCAGTATTAAGTCCAAATAGTCTGATCTGTGATTGTGATACATAAATATCATCCGGAGACGACATATAATTGTAATCTGACGAACGCAAAAAACCATAACCATCAGTCATAATTTCAAGTACGCCTGATGCACTTAAAATACCATCAAAATCATATGAAGGTTCTTTGTCTTTTTGTTTTTGCGTTTGATTAGGTTGTTGTACTTTAGTTTGAGTTGTGTGTGACTGAGGTTTTTGTTGAAGTGGTGATGGAGTTACAAGATCTTGTAATGACATCTTTTCGACGGCTATAGGTGCAACAGATTTAGCTTTTTCAGATGATTCTATTTGAGAGTCCTCAGCAAAGACAGGTGGTAATGTTTCGGGGGCAGGGATGTTCTTTTTTTCTTCGTTTCTATGCTTTGAAGATCTGAATACTAATTGTATTGGTCTTCCGGTTGTCTTTTGTGTTGTAGTGTCCTTTTTTTCCTGAGCTGATTTTTCAGTGCTCTTTTCGGAATCTTTATCGTCAACTTTAGTTGCGATTTTTACATTTTGCTTTATATCTTTCTTTTCTGGTAGAGATGGAACTGGCTTAATTTGATTCTGAGTTTTGGACTTATCAGAGACTTTAGTTTCTATTTTTTTTGTTTCAACCTTTTTTGGTTCTGTTTTTTTAGGTTCTACTTTTTTTTGTCCACTAGTTCTTGAGGTTGATTTATTATCTTTATTTGTTTTACTCTTTGCGTTATTGCTAGATGTAGTCCTACCTTTATTACCAGGCCTTTGAGTGCTATCAGAACTCAGTTTTTTTGTTTCAGCAATTGCTTGTTCATCAAGAATTTTGTAAATAAGTTCTTCTTTTTTGTATGCATCAGGACGTCTGATTCCCATCTCTTTCGCAAGAGTCCGTAATTCTGTTGTAAGCTTTTCATTAAGCTCAATAATGTTATAAGCCATGTAAATTATTTGAAGTTCGTTATGGTTATTGAATAAATGATATGTTCGAATTATATCTAAATTTAACTATGGAACAAACAGTGTTCCGTAATTACTTTTTTAAAAAAGTCCAAAAGATATAATTGAGTTTTGAATGAATTTATAAATGATTAACAGTAGTACGAGTATAATCTACTGTTGCAGATTTAAGTGCAAAGTTATCACTTTTTTATTAATCACATAAAAACTGGGCTTATTTTTTTTAAAATGATCCCAATTTAATTAAAAATATGAAAAGATGCCTATTATTAACATTTTTTTATATGGTTATTACTCATTTTGCATATTTAGTCTGTTAGTTGTATTACGTCGCCTTTCGATTTCGTTTAAATATAACTGTGATCTTCTTCTTTCAAGTGAACTTGAAGAAGTAGCTTCATTAAAAAGCTCATTTGCATCTTTAGCCCAATTAAATGCCATATCCATATTATCTGACATCTCATAGGCAAGAGCTATATTATTTGCAGCCTTAGCTTTTGAAATTTTATTTGATTGTGAATTATAAAAAGCTTCCCATTTGAGTATTGCATTTTCCCAATCTATACTTTTAGAATAGTTTTCACCTTCACGCATAAGTGTATTTGGTAATGTATAATACCATCTGTCCTGTATTTCCCAACGGGGAACAAAAACATTTGTCATTTTCTCAGCAGCTTGGACTGCTAATATTTTCATAGCTTCCTCTCGGGAGGGTAGCATTATTTCAAAATTAGCAGAATTGTCTTGAATATCAAATCCTTCCCAGTGTAAGCTGTCGTTATACTGTACAGCAGGAATTCTACCATTCATTGTTGGAAGATAAACACGAATAATTGAATGTATTTTAGATGTCATAGCACTGTACGTATACCCTTGTTGTCTGAAATATTCAGTTTTATCGGTCTCAATAATAAGTTTATCTAGTGATATAATAGCATCTGCGAGTGTTTCTCTTCTAATATCGTTCATTTTTTCTGGTGAAAGGATTTGCTCTACAAAAAAATCAGAATCGTTTCTCAATGGTTTATCATAATATGTGACATTTATAAAATAATCCTCTTCATTAAGGAATTGAGTGAGTGCTTCTGTGTAAAAAATAGCAATACTATCAGACAATGCTTTGTCCCTCTCTATAATTGAGCGGCCTAATTGTTTCAAATTATGTCCAATATCATCAGGTTGTTGAATAACATTGTTTACAACAGTTATTCTCATAACATCAACAGGTAGTGTCACCTGAGGTGCTTCTCTAGTTTCCACAGTTAGATATTTTATGCCAGAACAGCTTAGCATTAAAACACTTATTGCAGAAATTAAAAGATAATCAAAAATCTTTTTCATAATAATTTGCTGAGGTAATATATAAATGTATAAAAAGAGTGTAACAAATATATCATATTTTATCTACATTAATATAAAAGTAAATGTTTTTGAAAATATTTGTTCATTATTTAATTATATCTCTTTCAATTTAAAAAAGATATTTTAGATATATTCCTTTAACTTTAGCTGTTTTTTATTAAGAATAAATCGTAATGAAAAGTGTTTTTTGTATATTTGTGCTTTTCAAAAAATCATATAAGAAATAAACTATAATATGACATTTAACATTATTGTGTTGGCTAAACAGGTGCCTGATACTCGTAACGTTGGGAAAAACGCAATGAAAGCTGATGGCACAGTGAATAGAGCTGCATTGCCAGCAATTTTCAATCCTGAAGATTTGAATGCTCTTGAGCAAGCTCTAGAAGTAAAAGATCGTTTTCCCGGATCAAAAATTACTATACTAACAATGGGACCTGGTCGCGCTGCTGAAATTTTACGTGAGGGATTATTTCGTGGTTCAGATGATGGAGTATTGTTAACAGATAGAGCTTTTGCAGGTTCTGACACGTTGGCTACTTCATATGCCTTATCTATGGCAATTCACAAAATAGGAAAGTTTGATCTCATATTTTCAGGACGGCAGGCAATTGATGGTGATACTGCACAAGTGGGTCCACAAGTGGCGGAAAAACTAGGAATCCCACAAATAACTTATGCTGAAAGTATAGAAAAGATTGATAAAAGTAGTATTAGAATTAAACGTAGACTTGATAATGGAGTAGAGTTAGTTGAAAGCTCTTTCCCCGTACTTATTACAGTAAATGGTTCAGCTCGTATCTGTAGACCTCGCAATGCAAAACTTTTGCTTAAGTATAAACATGCAAAGACTGTAACAGAGCGTCAGGTACAAAACCTCGATTATATTGACATCTATGATAGTCGTCCATATCTTAATCTAACTGAATGGAGTGTTGCTGATATTGGAGCTGATCCTGCTCAGTGTGGACTTTCAGGTTCTCCTACAAAAGTGAAAAAGACAGAGAATGTAGTTTTTCAAACTAAGGAAAGTAAGCAAATTGAAGATAGTGATATTGAAATAGATGAACTTATGAAGGAGCTTATAGAGAATCACACTATAGGTTGATTTATGAGGAGTTTTAAATAGGAAATTAGAAACAGTAGAATAAGCAAGAATGAATAACTTATTTGTATATTTAGAGGTAGAGGATGGAGTTGTAGCTGATGTGAGCCTAGAGCTGCTAACCAAAGGTCGCTCACTTGCAAATCAGCTTAGTTGTAAAGTAGAAGCAATAGCGGCAGGTAACAATCTTGACAAAGTAGGAGAACAGGTATTTCCTTATGGTGTAGATGTACTTCACATCTTTAAAGACGAACGCCTATCACCTTATACGACTTTGCCACACACATCAATTTTGGTGACCCTTTTTAAAGAGAAAAAACCACAAATTTGTCTTCTGGGTGCAACTATTATAGGTAGAGATTTAGGTCCTCGAGTATCATCTTCTTTGGGTAGTGGGTTGACTGCTGACTGTACTTCACTTGAAATAGGTGGACATGAAAACAAAAAAGAGGGTAAAGTATATGAAAACTTACTTTATCAAATCCGTCCGGCATTCGGTGGTAATATTGTTGCAAATATTGTTAATCCTGATCATCGTCCTCAAATGGCAACAGTGAGAGAAGGAGTTATGAAAAAAGAGATATTTGATCCCTACTATAATGGTGAAACAATAGAGCATGATGTTAATGATTATTTGAAAGATGAAGATTTAATTGTAACTATTATTGATCGTCATATAGAAAAATCTAAAATTAACATTAAGAATTCACCTATAATTGTCTCAGGAGGATATGGTGTAGGATCCAAAGAAAATTTCGAACTACTATATAAATTAGCAGATTTGTTAGGTGCAGAAGTCGGAGCCTCAAGAGCCGCAGTAGATGCTGGATATGCCGAACATGAACGTCAGATAGGTCAGACAGGGACTACTGTTCGTCCAAAGGTATACATAGCATGCGGTATTTCAGGTCAGATACAGCATATTACCGGAATGCAGGAAAGCTCTATCATCATTTCTATAAATAATGACCCAAATGCACCAATTAATTCAATAGCAGATTATATTATAATAGGTGAGGTGGAGAATGTGATACCTAAGATGATCAAATATTACAAGAAAAACACCAAGTAAGAAATATAAGTCTTATCTTAAAATTAAGAAACAGAACATAGAAACAAAAATATGGCAAACTTTTATACTGATACACCACAATTACGTCATTATCTTCAACATCCACTTATGAAGAGGATTGTGGAACTTAAGGAGAGAAATTATACTGAGAGTGAATTATATGACCATGCCCCAATCGACTTTGAAGATGCAATGGATAGTTATGATAAAGTGCTTGAGGTAGTTGGAGAAATATGTGGAGAAGTTATAGAACCCAATGCTGAAGAAGTTGATCAAAATGGACCTACTGTTACAGATGGACGTGTAACATATGCAGCAAAAACTCAGGAAAATCTTGACGTACTCAATAAGGCTGAACTTATGGGAATGCGTTTTGGACGAAAGTATGGTGGACTCAATTTCCCAATGGTACCTTATATGATGAGTGCAGATATTGTAAGCCGTGCTGATGCTAGTTTTCAGAATATATGGATGTTGCAAGATTGTGGGGAAACTATTTACGAGTTTGGTGACGAAGATCAGAAGAATAAATATATTTCTCGTGTGGTTAAAGGAGAAACAATGTCTATGGATTTAACCGAACCTGATGCTGGATCAGATTTGCAGGCTGTAATGTTGAAAGCAACATATAATGAAAAAGAAAACCAATGGTATCTAAATGGCGTGAAGCGTTTTATTACAAATGGTGATGCTGACATACATCTTGTGCTTGCCCGATCAGAAGAAGGTACCAAAGATGCCCGTGGTTTATCAATGTATGTATATGATAAAAAAAGTGGAGGTGTGAATGTTCGCCGAATAGAAAATAAGATGGGTATCAAAGGTGCACCAACTTGTGAACTTGTATTTAAAAATGCAAAGGCAGAACTTGTTGGTAGTAGAAGGTTAGGTCTCATCCGTTACGTTATGTCATTAATGAATGGTGCACGTTTAGGAATTATGGCTCAATCTGTTGGTATTTCTGAAGCAGCTACCCGTGAAGCTTATAACTATGCACTTGATCGTCGTCAGTTTGGCAAAGCTATTATAAATTTTCCTGCAGTATATGAAATGCTTGCAAATATGCGAGCCAAGACAGATGCTTCAAGAACATTGTTATATGAAACAAGTCGTTTTGTTGATATCTATAAAACACTTGAAGATATTAGCAAAGAGCGTAAACTGACCCCGGAAGAAAGGAGTGAAATGAAATACTATTCTCGTATGGCAGATGCATTTACCCCACTAGGTAAAGCATTAAGCAGTGAATATGCCAATCAAAATGCTTACGACTCAATTCAGATTCATGGTGGATCAGGTTATATGAAAGACTATAAGTGTGAAAGACTCTATCGTGATGCACGTATAACAAATATTTATGAAGGAACAACACAACTTCAGGTTATAGCTGCAATTCGTCATGTCACAACAGGTACATATTTGCAACGAATCAAAGAATATGAAGCAATTCCTGTAGCTCCAGAACTTGAGCCATTGAAGAAAACACTTTCAGAAATGACACAGATGTTTGAGAAGCTTGTTGAAATAGTTGTTTTGCCAAAAGATGAAGAGTATCTAGATTTTCATGCACGTCGACTAGTAGATAGTGCTGCTCATATTATTTCAGGTCATCTTCTTTTGCAGGATGCAAATAAAAATCATGATCTTTTCCGTCGAAGTGCTGAAGTTTACATACATTTTGGTCAAATTAAAATAATCAAGAATTACAACTTTGTAACAGAATCTAGAGTTGAAGATATGGCTTATTATAAACCAGTTGATATAATAGAAACAAAATAAATAGACTTGTTTAAAAATTATTGAGTAAATAGAAAGGAGCTTTAATAAAAGAGCTCCTTTTTTTGGCTTTTGTATTTATTTTGTTTTTCTTTGTTATAGACGAATAATAAACATTAAAAAGAATTGCCTATAAGTCCTCTTTACACATTTAAATTAATATAACAATTTAATTATGTAAAGTATGGATATTTTATCTACAATGTCCGATGAGGAGCTAATAGCTTCTTATTCAAAAGGTAATGATTTGGCGTTTAGTGTTCTCCTGAATAAACACAAACAATCGGTTTATAATTATATTCTTTATACAGTCAGAGATAATGATCTGGCAGAAGACATATTTCAAGACACTTTTATAAAAGCAATTATTACAATTAAACAGGGTAAGTATGTCGAAACCGGTAAATTTAAAGCTTGGGTTATGCGAATCGCCCATAATCTTATTATTGACTATTTTCGTCAGAAAAAGAGTGAGAGTGTCATTTCGAATGATGATTATCAAGTTGATTTGTTTAATAATCCCTCCTTATGTGAGGATAATGTAGAGACACAAATGATAAAGACACAGGTAATTAATGATGTTAAAAAACTTATTTTTCATCTGCCTGAATCACAACGAGAAGTTTTAGAAATGCGTTATTACAAGGATCTTAGTTTTAAAGAAATAGCAGATATTACTGGGGTTAGTATAAATACAGCTCTTGGAAGAATGAGATATGCTATTTTAAATATCCGTAAAATGGCTGCTGATAATAGAATGACATTAACAATTAATTAATTTGATGTGTTTTGTTTCACATAAAAAAAGCCTCGATAAACCGAGGCTTTAAATTATAGGGAAGGAGTTCTCATAAATCTGCACAATACAGAACAAATGATAATGATATATTCAAAACTTTTATGTATTTCAAAAAAATATAGAGAAATATAAATAACCTTTGAGATTTATTTCTTCTCTATGAGCGAATACTTCAGAATGCGGATACTTCAAAAAACGTCTTAAAAAATGTTTGAAGTTGATTAAGCAGCCTTAAGAAGTCTTAAATATCATTCGGCTCGATAACATTGAATCGTTTGATACTAATTTTTCCGAATTGTG
>CAZURM010000022.1:0-27371 GCA_964622945.1 uncultured Proteiniphilum sp. | reverse complement strand
GTAAATTATATCAAACCAAAAACTTTGTGAATCAATAAATCTGAATATTATTACACCTAAAAGGAACAATGCAACAATTATCCAAAGTAAATTTTCTAGTCCATTATTTGCTTTAAATTTTCTCTCCACATTTCACTCTATTTACTAAAAATAATTTTAGGGAAAACAAAGATATAATTTTTTCAGGAAGAATTGTTAAATATTTTGAATATTAATTTAATATACCAATGGCACTTTTTTATCGACTAATACACTATTTTATTCTATAAACTTAATATACATCTCTTTAAGCCTCTAACTGCTTGAGATTTATACGATTTAAATCAAGTTAAAAGAATTCCTTATGATTAAACATTTTCCTACCTTTAATCATCATTATATAGAATTTCTTTATTTATTCACCGTAAATATATTTATCAATATGAAAAGAGTAACATTGATATTATTTGTAACTGCAATCTTAATGAGCTGTAATAGTACTGAACAGAATAGTAGTACGGCCCAAAATATTAGAGATACTACAAATAATAGAAGGCAACCACGAATAGAAAACAGGTTTACTCCTGAGGGACAAATCGATATTTTAGCTGAACAACTAAATTTGACGGATGCAGAAAAAGATCAAGTTAAAGCATTATTGGAAAGAAACCAAGAGGAAAGAGCCGCTTATGCTAAAGAACAAAATGAATTGAGAGAAAGTAGGAGAAAAGAACTTGAAGCTCAACGTGCTGAGATGCAAGCTTTACGTGAAAAAACAAATTTAGCATATGAAGCTGAACTAGAAAAAATTATTGGAAAAGAAAGGCTGGATCAGTGGAAATTGTCTCGTGAGGAAAATCGCGCTGCAAGACGACCCATGAGAATGGGGCGTTAAATCTAATATTCTTATTAAATAATCATTAACTGTTAGGTTGTTAGAAAAGCTATACTTAAAAGTGTAGCTTTTTTTAATTTAATAGTATCTGTTGTATATTTCTTTAAATCTGCTGCTGTTTTTAAAAGTATTGAACCAACTGTTCAAGCTGTCAAGTAAATTTGGAGAATCTTTTCTGAGTGCCCATGACTCTATTTGCGTAAAACTAATATCTGTTTCGATATCTATTTCAGGAAAAGTTTCTGAAAGTCTTAATGCAACACTTTCATCACAAACAGTAAAATCAATATTACCAGATGCAACCATCATAACAAGTTGTTCTGTCTCATAAGTTTCATCTTCAATTATGTTAATAGTGTCTCCAATCTCATGTGAAAGATTAGTAAGTCTCAAGATTGAAGGAGAATCTTCTGGGACATATATGTTTTTTTTTACAAGATCCAGATGTTGTCTAATAGGCTCAATACCCTTGTTATACTCAGCTCTACGTTGTACTAATACTAATTTGTTTAATGTTATTGGTTCTGTAAAATAAAACATTTCTCTCAGCTCTGAGTTTACAGCGATATTGCGTGCTACCAAATCATATTTTTGAGTCTGCAACCCTTTTAAATTGTCATCAAGGCTATTTTCAAGGAAAATATTTATATCTACATCCCAATCATATTCTAGTGCTCTCATAATTTCATACTGAAAGCCAACCACCGAGTCACCCGATATAAAATAACCTATAGTGTTATAATCTGTGACAACATTAAATATGCCAGAATCAATTATCTCGTTGTAATCTCGAGCTTTGAGTCCTTCATCACGTGTTTTTATATTCACGATCATAATCACAGTTATAACAATTAATAAAAGTGATAATAAATAGATAAAGAAATGTTTTCTAAAATGTATATATACAGGATTATTCAATTATTTTTTTAATTGTGAAGGTTAATAGAAACACCTATTTTAAAAATAAAAGGATTTACTGGATAATCTGGCAAAGAGAAATACTCCTGAGGTTTAATTACTTTAGATGCTACATTGTAAAACATTACAAAGAATCGTGCTTGTTTTAAATGCATATTTATATAGACAGTTGAAATTGGATAATTTCCTATCTCTTTTTCTTTTTGATTGTAAAATTGCAGTAATGCCGGCTCATATCCCTGTACAAAATATTTAGTATGATAATGGGTGTCAATTCCTAACTGCACAGTCAATTCATTCACAATTTTAGTTTTCAAATACATATTCGAATAAAAGCTTAAAGCTGGAAGTGGAATAACTTCCTGATTACTGGATGCCTGATAAACAATTTGGTTGTCCCAGTAAAATATACCAAAACTTATATTCTGGTCAAGACGTGCAGTCAATATCTGAATATTTTCACTCTCTTGTACAATGTTTTTATCCTGATTAAAGTAAATCCAATTCTGTATATTTTCAACACTGCCACTCAATGTAGTATTAGAAAAAGGAATAAAAAGTTTTCCACCTAAATAAACTCTACGAGTATCCTCAAAATCATTATTCCATTTGAAATACTTTGAATAATAATTGTTTTGTAAATGTTTAGGTCTTAGATTTTTCACATAAGCCTCAGAGGATAATCTAACTCGTTTTCCTCCAATATCAAAACTGGTCTCAATATCGCCACTAGCTGTAAATTCTCCAAGATTTACTCCAAGCACTCCAAGATCTGCTCTGATGTTAAAAAGCAACTTCTCTCCCTGACTTTTGTTTAGAATACCTCCTAATGTTACTGCACTCTCCTTGTGCTGTTCTCTACCACCAGTGTCCACTCTCATAGAATATTTACGTAAATCATATTCTAAAAAGGTAGTAAGACCAAATTTAACCCACTCTTTAAATCCTTCGCGTAAACTAAGCGATACAGTATTCTTAAACGAAGTGAAATGTACACTGTCATCAACTGCCTCATTATAATATCTATTATTATAAAAACGATCAATACTCTGCATCTGGACACCATCTACATTAACTAAAGTAGTATCATGCGATAGAAAACGTCGAAACTGTTGTGTGTATTGTGATGTAAAGCCCAAACTTGCTACTGGAACAAACTCTCCTGTTCTGCGAATTAATGTGTCATTTTGAGCAATATCTCTGTAACCTATATTATATCTTCCTGAAACAAAGAAACGATTATTACCCACTGTATTCCAAGTGTTAGTAAACTTCACAGGAATATCCCTAGAAGTAAAACTTTGTTGAATAGATTCAGGATTGGTAATAAATGTCTCATCCGTAATTCCTCCATTTTCAAAATTACTGATTTTACCCAAATTCATAAATGCATGCCCTTCGAATCTGTCAGACAAATAGTTCCCAAATAGTGAAAAGTTGTTATGCTTAACAGATTGAGAGTTATAAAATCCCTTTACATTTAATAAGTCCACGTCAAGTCCAACATTCAAACTCTTTCCAAAATTTGATGTCATCCTTCCTCCAAATCGTTCTTCTCTGTTTTGCTTATTACCACTTCTTTGATAATCAAGTCTGGTGTATGGTACGCGAGTATTAACAAACAAAAGATCTTCAGTAGTTTTCAAATATGAACTATATGAATTGTTAAATATAAACTGCTCTGTTTCAGATTGATCATTAAATATTTTTGAAAAAGAAGGGGAACCCAATGGTCCTAGAAAACCCATTCCAATAGATACACCGTCTGGCAAAGTAGTGTGTTGGTAATTATGAAGTAATGTATCAGAAAGAGCTGTCAAGCGATCTCCAGTTCTGGCATCAATTGTCCAAATTGTCATTTGTGCCAATCTTTGAAGAGAATCAGCTTCCGCTCCATGATCGTTAATAAGGTGATCTAATTGAGATCTTTGCTCAATAGTTGTCATAGAATTCTGGGATGGTAGTTGCAAAGAGTCTGTTACCACCTGATTATCAAGTGAATCAGGCATGATTATATATGCCTGAGAGTATAAAACAAATATACAAAAGGCCCATATAAAGAATGATATTAACAACTTTTGTTTCATCGAATGCAAACTTACATAAAAAAAATCAAGCTCAGATGGTCAGCTTCGTTTTTATGTAGTTTTTGATATATTTTATTATGAATATATAATTAACAAATAAATCATTTTATAAAAAAAATCACATTTTATGAAGTTTGTAAAATAATTACATTAACTTTGTGCTTATAAAACATCAAAATGAAAGTAAAAGGGTTTCATCATCATCATTTTCAAACTTGTTCTCAGGCGAGTTGAGATAGATATGTATAAACATCTTTAAAAATATTTACACACCCGTCTGAATCAATTCTGGCGGGTTTTTTGTTAATTATAAAAATAGGCAAAACCAAAAAATTAAAAGAAGTGGAAAAGATTAAAATTGCTATCCAAAAGAAAGGCAGACTTAGTGAAAATTCTATTAACTTGCTTAAAGAGTGCGGAATAAAGGTTTCTAATGGAGATCATAAGTTGAAAACCGAAGCCTTTAACTTTCCTATGGAGGTTCTTTTTCTTAGAGACGATGATATTCCGCAATATGTTGAACAGGGTGTAGCGGATATTGGCATATTGGGAGAAAATGAAGTATGGGAAAAAGATAAAAATGTACAGATTGTGGAACAGCTTGGATTTGGTAATTGCCGACTATCGCTTGCCATACCCAAAGATGATATATACAACGGTCTTACCTACTTTAATGGTAAACGGGTAGCCACAAGTTATCCTAATATACTTAATAAATTTTTTAATACTAAAGGAATAAAGGTAGATATAGAATCTTTGGGGGGTAGTGTTGAAATTGCTACAGGCATAGGACTCGCAGATGGAATTTTTGATATTGTAAGTACAGGAAGTACTTTGATTATGAATGGATTGAAAGAGGTTGAAACCGTTGTTAAAAGTCAGGCTGTACTTATTAGCAATAAAAAACTATCACTCGCAAAAAGTAAGCTTCTTGACGAAATGTTATTCCGAATTAAAGCACATAAAAATGGTAGAGGAAAAAAATATGTTTTGTTAAATGTACCAAACAATGTAATACCTGATATTATAAAATTATTACCAGGTATGCGATCTCCAAGTATTTTACCTTTAGCAGATGAAGGATGGAGCAGTATACATTCTGTTATTAATGATGACGATTTTTGGGAAGTAATAGATGAACTTAAACAACATGGGGCAGAAGGAATCCTAGTTGTTCCAATAGAAAAAATGATATTATAGAAAAACGTTTCTGAATATTTATAAAAATGAAAACTATTTCAAATCCATCCCCTTCAAAATGGGGAAAACTGGTAGAAAGACCTATGATTAAGCAGCAAAAGCTTATGAAAACAGTCGATAAAATATTCTATGATATACACCGCAAAGGTGATAAAGCTGTACTGTTACACAGCAAAAAATTCGACTTCCCCGACCAGGAATCATTTATTGTAAACAGTGAAACTATTAGCAAATCGGATGATTTAGTTTCAGAACGTCTAAAACAATCAATTCAGCTAGCTGCTAAAAACATAGAAACTTTTCATAAATCTCAAATTGAAGAAATTGAGAAAGTTGAAACAGCTCCTGGAGTTATTTGTTGGCGTGAATCGCGACCTATTGAACGTGTAGGAATATATATACCAGGTGGTTCTGCCCCACTCTTTTCTACAGTTTTAATGCTTGCAATACCTGCTAAAATAGCAGGATGTCATGAAATAATCCTTTGTACTCCACCTGATATTGAGGGCAACATTGATCCCGCAATTCTTTATACAGCAAAACTTGTAGGTGTAACAAAAGTATTTGCTCTTGGAGGTATTCAGGCAATAGGTGCTATGACATTCGGAACAGAATCAGTTCCTAAAGTTGATAAAATATTTGGCCCTGGTAATCAGTATGTCATGGCTGCGAAACGATCTGCACAATACTATGGAGTAGCGATTGATATGCCTGCCGGTCCAAGTGAGGTGTTGATAATTGCAGATCAAACATGCAATCCATCATTTGTTGCTGCAGATCTACTATCTCAAGCTGAACACGGTGCAGATAGCCAAGTTATCCTTCTATCCATTAATAAAAAAATAATCAAAGATGTAAAGAATGAGTTAGATAACCAACTTGCAATATTGCCGCGTCAGGAAATAGCTGCACAAGCACTTAATAACAGCAGGGCAATACTATTAAAAAATATCGACGAATGTATAGCATTTAGCAACTTGTATGCCCCAGAACATCTAATTCTTGCTGTTGAGAACGCTGCTATTGTCAGCCGTAACATAATAAATGCAGGTTCTGTTTTTCTTGGAAATTGGAGTTGTGAAAGTGCAGGTGACTATGCGAGTGGAACAAATCACACACTTCCTACTAGTGGATTTGCAAAGTCTTTCAGTGGTGTTTCTCTTGACAGTTTTATTAAAAAAATAACTTTCCAGCAACTCAACGAAGAAGGTATTATTAGTATAGGTAATGCAGTAGAAACTATGGCAGAAGCAGAAAAGCTTTTTGCCCATAAAAATGCTATGACTTTACGTCAGGGTGCGGTTAGTAAAAAATATATTTAAAAACTCATAGAACTATAATGAAAGAATTTGATCTGCAAACTGTGGTACGCCCTAATATTTGGGCATTAAAGCCATATTCAAGTGCACGTGACGAATATTGGGGCGATAAGGGCATATTTCTTGATGCTAATGAGAATCCTTTTGGAAAAAAAAATAGATACCCTGATCCTCATCAGCGATTACTTAAACAAGCTCTCTCAGATAGTAAAAATATTCCAGTAGATAATATATGTATCGGAAACGGAAGTGATGAAATTATAGATCTGATTTTACGTATCTTTTGCGAACCTCAAAAAGACAGTATAATAGTTTGTACACCTACTTACGGAATGTATGAGGTGTCAGCTAACATTAATAATGTCAATGTTATAAAAGTTCCCCTAAATAATGACTTTGAATTAAATATTGATGAAATTCTCTCACATGATGCAAAATGTATATTTTTATGTTCTCCAAATAATCCTACAGGAAATAATCTGAGAAATATAGAAAATTTACTGAATGTGTTTAATGGAATAATTGTTATAGATGAAGCATATATTGATTTTAGCGACAAACCTAGCTTTATTAACAGACTTTCTGAGTTCCCTAACCTTATCATAATGCAAACATTCAGTAAAGCATGGGCATTAGCAAGCGCACGTGTAGGTATTGGTTATGCAAACTCAGATATAATTAAGCTGGTGGATAAAACTAAACCACCCTATAACGTTAGCACATTTAATCAAGAAGAAGCATTAAAAGCATTATTAAAACCAACAAAGTATCAACAACGTCTTACTGCCATATTAGAACAAAGAGATTTTCTTATTAAAGAGCTAAAATTACTTTCTGCCATTCATAAGGTGTACCCAACAGATGCCAATTTTATTTTGGTAAAGGTTAAAGATGCTAACACTTTATATAACTACTTAATATCAAAACAGGTTATCATCAGAAACAGAAATTCAGTTATATCAAATTGTCTACGTATCACTGTTGGTACACAAAAAGAAAATATTGCTTTGCTTAATGCACTTAAAGAGTATATATAAAATTGATTAATACATTGATGTCTGGATATGAAAAAAGTACTTTTTATTGATCGTGATGGTACGCTCATAATTGAACCAATAGATGAACAGATTGACAGTTTGGAAAAGTTGGAGTTTTATCCAAAAGTATTTCAATATCTGTCACGAATTGCAAATGAACTGGATTATGAACTTGTAATGGTAAGTAATCAGGATGGATTGGGAACATCATCTTTTCCCGAAGAAACATTTTGGCCTGCACATAACAAGATTTTAAAAGCATTCAAAAACGAGGGTATAATTTTTAGTGATATTCTTATAGATAAATCATTCCCAAGTGACAATCTACCTAGTAGAAAACCTGGAACTGCTATGCTAACACACTATCTTAAAGGTGACTACGATTTAAAGAACTCTTATGTTATTGGTGATAGAATAACAGATGTTCAATTAGCTGAAAACATGGGATGTAAATCAATATTTTTAAGTGATGCTTTATATGAAAACACTGCTATTACAACAACTGAATGGGAAGATATCTACCGTTTTCTTAAGTCTCAGTCAAGAGAAGGGAGTGTTTTTCGTAAAACATCTGAAACAGATATTTCTATCAAACTAAACATTGATGGAAAAGGGATAAGTGCAATTTCAACAGGTCTGGGATTCTTTGATCATATGCTTGAACAAATAGCTCGTCATGCTAATATAGACCTTTCAATAACTGTAAAAGGTGATCTTCATATTGATGAACATCACACAATTGAAGATGTTGGAATTGCTTTAGGTGAAGCTTTTCTTCAAGCTCTAGGCAAAAAGAAAGGTATCGAAAGATATGGTTTTATGCTACCTATGGACGACTGTCTGGCACAGGTAGCTATCGATTTTGGTGGACGCCCTTGGTTGGTATGGGACGCTGATTTCAATCGCGAATATATAGGTGATATGCCTACTGAGATGTTTATGCACTTCTTTAAATCATTTAGCGATAGTGCGAAATGCAATCTTAATATTAAGGCTGAAGGTGAAAATGAGCATCATAAAATTGAAGCTATTTTTAAAGCGTTCGCAAGAGCTATAAAAATGGCTGTAAAAAAGGGTGATACAACAGATATTCCGAGTACAAAAGGAACACTATAATATTATTATGAGAATTATTCCAGCTATTGATATAATTGACGGAAAGTGTGTCAGGCTTACCAGAGGTGATTATAGTACACAAAAAACTTATAGTGACAATCCGCTTGAAATTGCTAAAGAGTTTGAAGCAAACGGAATTAAATATCTTCATCTTGTAGATCTTGATGGGGCTAAATCAAATCATATTGTAAATCATAAGATATTAAATGAAATAGCCTCTAAAACTTCTCTAAATATTGACTTTGGAGGGGGCATTAAATCTGATGAAGATGCAATAAAAGCTTTTGAAAATGGAGCTAAACAAATTACTGGTGGTAGCATAGCCATACTTAATCCACAGTTATTCAATAAGTGGCTTTCTCACTATGGATCTGACAAAATTATTCTAGGAGCTGACAGTCTCAATCGTAAAATAGCTACACACGGATGGCAACAGGAATCGCAAATAGATGTTGTAGATTTTATATCCAATTACGAAGAAAAAGGTGTAAAGCTGGTGATTTGTACCGATATCTCAAAGGATGGAATGCTTCAAGGTCCTTCTATTAAATTATACAAAGAAATACTATCAAAAACTGATGTTTCATTAATTGCAAGTGGTGGTGTTACTAATATTGACGATCTGCATTTACTTCAACAAATAGGATGTGAAGGTGCTATAATAGGGAAAGCTATATACGAGGGTAATATCAGTCTTAAAGAACTTAGAAAATTTGTTACAAATTAAAATAAGTAATAATATGAAAGTTGAAAAAATAATAAGTAAAAGAATAATTCCTTGCCTCGATATTAAAAATGGACGTACTGTTAAAGGAACAAATTTTGTTGGACTTCGTGATGCAGGGGATGCAGTAGAGCTTGCAAAAAGATATGTAGATGAGGGTGCCGATGAGTTGGTTTTTTTAGATATAACTGCTACAGTAGAAAAAAGAAAAACTCTCACAGAACTGGTAGAGAAAGTAGCCCGAGAAATAAATATACCGTTTACTGTAGGTGGTGGTATTAGATCAGTTGATGATGCTCTTGTAATCATAAAAGCCGGCGCCGATAAAGTGAGCATAAACTCTTCTGCGGTGGAGAGACCTAATCTTATAACAGAATTAGCAGAACAACTTGGTAGTCAACGTGTAATACTTGCCATAGACATTAAAAAGGAGGAAAATGGTAATTGGAATGTTTATATTAATGGTGGTGGTACTAATACACTATTGACAGCTATTGACTGGGCCAAAGAAGGCGAAAGATTAGGTGCAGGTGAAATACTACTAACTTCAATGGATAACGATGGAACTAAGAATGGATTTGACATTGAAATAACAAATAGTGTATCCAATGCTGTTAGTATTCCTGTTATAGCTTCTGGTGGAGCAGGAACAATGGAGCATTTTGCAGAAGTTTTTAAACATACAAAAGCTAATGCAGCACTGGGTGCATCAGTCTTCCATTTTGGAGAAATACATATTCCCGAATTAAAACAATATTTAAAAGAACAAAATATAGCGATAAGATGAAATTAGATTTTGAAAAAAACAATGGATTAATTCCTGTGATAGTGCAACATACCAATACTCTACAGGTTCTTATGTTAGGTTTTATGAACGAAGAAGCGTTTGAAAAAACTAAGACCGAAGGCAAAGTTACCTTCTATAGCAGAAGTAAAGAAAAATTATGGACAAAAGGTGAAACTTCAGGGAATTTTCTAATTGTTGACAAAATAGATGCTGACTGCGACAATGACACACTACTTATAAAAGCTTCGCCTCTTGGACCTACATGTCACACAGGTAAGATTTCATGCTTTGACGGTAAGACTGCTAATGTAAAAGGATTTTTATATCAGCTTGAGAATGTTATAGAACAACGAATAAAAGATAACACTAAAGAGTCTTATACTGCACAGCTTTTTAACAAAGGTGTAAACAAAGTAGCTCAAAAAGTTGGAGAAGAGGCTGTCGAACTGGTTATTGAGTCAAAGGATGACAACCTTGATCTATTTAAAAATGAAGCTGCTGATTTGTTGTATCATTTTCTAATTTTACTTAAAACAAAAGATGTAAACCTTGAAGATATTGAAGAAATATTATCTGAAAGACATAAATAAATAATAAATTAGTAAGTGAAGAGATACACGTTTTACTTTACTCTTTTATTTCTTTAAAATAGAACTTGTCGCTTCATAATAAAAACAAAAAAGGATGATCCCACGAGATAGTGAAATCATCCTTTTAATCGTAAACTAAAAAAATATTATTTTATGGTTTAAGTTTTAATCATTTTACATTCATGTAGCAGGTTGTACTGATACATACGAACGATTATTCTTTTTCTTACGAAAAACCACTACTCCATCAACCAATGCAAACAGTGTGTGATCTTTACCCATACCTACATTATCACCTGGATGATGAGATGTTCCACGCTGACGAACAAGAATGTTTCCAGCTTTTGCTGTTTCTCCACCAAACAATTTAACGCCCAATCGTTTACTTTCCGATTCGCGGCCGTTCTTCGAGCTACCAACTCCTTTTTTATGTGCCATTTTCTTCTGATTTTAACTGATTAAGCAATAATTTCTTTCACTCTCACTTCTGAAAACTGCTGACGATGACCATTTAGTTTTCTGTAACCTTTTCTTCTTTTCTTTTTGAAAACAAGGACTTTGTCACCTTTTACATGAGAAAGAATTTCTAATACTACTTTTGCTCCATCAACAACTGGAGTTCCTACTGTAACAACTCCATCTTTGTCAACTAACATAACTTTCTCAAACTCCACTTCACTGCCCTGATCGACATTTATTCTGTGGACAAATAATTTTTGATTTTGTTCAACTTTAAATTGTTGACCTTGAATATCTACTATTACGTACATATTTAAAATAACTTGACGTTATAAGCCTGAGGCGAGCCACTTAGCGTAACTTCTTAAAGAGCCTATTAGCAAAATGAGGTGCAAAATTAGATAATTAAATTGTAAATCACAAATGAATTAACTGCTTTTTTCTAGATTAATATACGCATCCCCAATATTATCAATAATATCAGAAGCAATAAATGAGCGTGGATGAATTTTTTCTTTTGTTAAATCTGAAGTCATACCATGCAGATAAACTCCCACTCTTGCAGCATCAATAGGCGCATAGCCCTGTGCTAATAAGCTGGTTATTATTCCGGCTAAAACATCGCCACTACCAGCTGTTGCAAGTGCAGGCGTTCCAGTACTGTTCATATATATATTTCTAGAATCTATAACAAGTGAATATGCTCCTTTAACCACAATAATTAAATCATATTCCCATGCAAATTGTTTTGTCTTTTGTATTTTATCATAATCATCGCTCCACTCACCTATCAGCCTCGATAATTCTCCGGGATGTGGTGTTAAAATAGTATTTGGTTTAATATGTTCTAACCAATCGAGATGTTTAGCAAGAATATTTAAACCATCGGCATCAATAACAAGAGGAGAATTGTTATTAATCAAAAAATCATGCATTGTTGTTTGAGTTTCTTCATTCTGCCCCATTCCCATACCTAAAGCTATTGCATCTGGTTCAATTTCGAAGTCAATGGAAGTAATATAGTGTTCTCCGACATCTTCAATAGCCATAGCTTCAGGAAAATTACTCTGAATAATTGGCACTCCACATTTTGGCATATATGCTGTAACTAATCCACACCCTGCTTTTAATGCAGCTCTGGATGACAAACAAACTGAACCATTTTTCCCCAAACTTCCCCCAATTATTAAGGCGTGACCTTCAGTACCCTTATGAGCATATTTTAAAAGCGGTTTAAGTAATTCTCTAATCTCATGCTTTTCAGTGAAGTAGACATCACTCTTAGTCTCAGAAATTGCCTGCTCATTCAATCCGATATCAATAATTGTAACGTTACCTGTAAATAAATGATTCTCTGGAAGAAATAGAGCCAATTTTGGAATTTGAAATGTAACCGTCTCGGATGCTTCAATCGCAAATGTTGTTTTTTTATCCAAAAAAAGACCACTTGGTACATCGACACTTAAAACCTCAACTCTACTAAAATTTATTCTCTTTATAACAGTTTCAGCAATACCGACTATATCTCTCGAAAGTCCTGTTCCAAATATCGCATCAATTACTACATCAAATTTATCAATATCTGGTATCTGGATTCCACTTGTTATTTTACTGAATGATATGTTTTCTACCTTAATTCGTCTTATATTATGAGAACAGTCTTCAGAGTATCGATTACTATATTCAACTACACATACCTTAACATTATATCCCGACTTGTGAAGTAAACGGGCAATAACAAGTCCATCTCCACCATTATTCCCAATACCTGAAAACACCAGTATTGAAATATGTTTATTAGGGTATTTCTCTAGAAACCAGTTGTGAAAAGCTGTAGAAGCACGTTTCATTAATTCAAGCGAAGAAATACCTTCTCTTTTGATTGTTTCTGCATCTACATCTCGTATCTGCTGTGAAGTGAGAATTTTCATAGTTAGATATTAAATCTTTAGAAGTGCGCAGGATGAGAGTCGAACTCACACGCCGTTGCCGGCACTACCCCCTCAAACTAGCGCGTCTGCCAATTCCGCCATCCGGGCACAATTCCAATTTGCGGATGCAAAGATACAGGTTTTTTCAAACTACAACTAACATTTTAAAGTTTTATTAAAAATAGAAAGCTATCTTTAGTAGACAGCTTTCTATTATCACAATGAAAGTTATAACTAGAATAATAATGAAAGTAAGATAACTTAAGTGATTATAGGTTTGAATAGTCTCTAATAATTTTTCTTACAACTACAGAAGGCTCATTGTTTCTATAATCTTGTAACGCATCGCTCAGTTCAACAGATTTTCCTGCAGGAACTAATACTTCTATAGTAACATTTTGATTCCGATAGCCTTGTTTTTTAGGTACTAAAAGAAACTCTGGCAACAAAACCACAGAATCTTTTTGTAAAATGTCAAAACAAAACTGCTCTACATCGTTTTTTGCTTCACGAAGATTTTTCCCGTAGGTAGCAGCAATTTTTTTTATTTGAAAAAGAGAGTCATTACTTTGTCGTATCTCTAGATTAATGGAGTTAAATAGAAGGGAGTCTTCATTCATAGTAGTATATGGCAGATAATCTATTCTTGATCCTAATCCAGATATAAATCTAAATCCAAATCTTGCATAATCGTCTTTATATGGCTCCAAATCTAAATATAACTTCTTTGAATTTGTAGGAGTTAATACGATAGTTTCTTCGCTTGAACTCTCAACTCTGAATTTATTCACGATTTCATAAGTCAATATTCCGAGCATTGCAATACCTGATATCCATAATATTGAGGCTAAAACACCAATTATTGGGCGGGATTTGGCCTTTATTACACGTCGAATAATCCATAGAATAATTGCAACCACAGGAACAACTATAAGAGCTACAAGTGATGCTATTAAAAGACTGTTTTCATATCCAGGATCTATAAACATAGATTTTAAAGGTATGAGCTGTATACCTGCTATTAACAGTCCAACAAAAACAGACAGCAACACCAAGACAAATATTCCGGCAAAGGTGAAAAATAGAATCTTAACTATTATCGATAATGCATGTAAGCAACCTGACTTTTCATATTTTACTTTCTCATCAGCAACTGTAGTATTAATTGGTGGTTCAGGAGGTGTTTCTATAAAAGATTTATCATCGCTTTTTAAAGGAGTTCTATCTATTTCTGTCTTGGTTTTTGAACTGACAATATTATCACTCACTTTGTCTCTGATAGTTTTTATATATTCTTCTTCGCCCATCATTTCTAGCCTCTGCTTCACTGTTTTTGCTTCAGGAACAATTATCCAGAGAATAACATAAAGCAGAAATAGGCTGCCATTAATATTCCAGTTAAAGTCAATCCCTCGGAATAAATGACTCAAAGGAGAAAATGATATTATGCCTAAAGCATTTAAAAACAATGGAAGCAAAAAAACAAGTCGCGGAATCCATGAATCAATCTTAAAATAGGTTGCAATACCACTACAAACACCTCCTATAAACCGATCATTAGGATTTCTATAGAGTCTTTTAGCAACATTAGACTCAAGAGGCTTCGCTTTAAGCACTATCCAAAGTATAATATATACCCAAAACAGGATACCAAAAAAGAATATAAATATCAGCCTTATCCATGTAGGATCTGTCTTAAAATAATGGGCCAAACCACTACATACACCTCCAATAATGCTATCATCAGAGTTTCTAAATAATGAACGCTGTTTTACATATGACTCATACTGTGTTTCATTTATATCGTTTGTATCACCTGATGCCGAACCAGCTGTAGTCTTTGATTCAAACTCTTTGCTTTCTTTATAGTCTGTATCGAAATCTTCTGGCCTACCTATGTTGTTAATAATAGATTCAACATCCTCATCAGAAATACAATTGATACCTAATTTCAATCTGTTTCCGAACAGTTCAGCTATACGGTTTTCAATGTCATTTACAATCTCATCTCCACCCTCTTCACGCGAAAAATAATCTTTAAGACTTTCTATATAATGTTTTAATATCTCGTAAGCTGTCTCTTCAATTGCAATAACTAGTCCCTGAAAATTAATATTGATTACCTTTTTCATACTATTATTTATATTTTTTGCAAATATTCGAAATTATTTATCACCATAGTTCTCATCAAAATCTTCCTCTTTATCATCATGCTCATCTTCATCAATTTCTTTTACGGACTCTGACATATTATCATTACCTTCTGATGTCTGTTTAGTTAAGGTTTCTACGCCTGTTGCCAATTCATTCCATGTAGTTCCCAGAAGCGAGTAAAACTCTTCACCTTTTTCGGTCAAACTAAAATATTTTCTTGGAGGACCTGAAGTACTTTCTACCCAATGATAACTCAATACTCCAGCGTTTTTCAGCCTATTTAGAAGTGGATAAAGGGTGCCTTCCAGAAGTTGTAACCCAGCATTTCGCATCTCTTCAATTATATCACCGGGGTAAGATTCTCTTTTTTTTATTATTGAAAGAATACAATATTCCAAAACCCCTTTTCGCATTTGACTTTGTGTATTCTCTATATTCATCTATCTATTTAGTTTTCTTAGTTCTATTTCAAAGCATAACATATTTAAAAAACAAATATACGTTAAACAAGGTATCATGCAATACAAAGTACCATGCAATTTCAATATTTTAATATTTTTTAATACAATAGCCCTTAATCTCTATTGTAATTTAGCTATACTAACATTTTATTTGTTGTAGAAAAATATTTAATCTATATTTGTAGAAGTATAAATTGAAGTTATGTCACTCAAAAATAAACATATAGTTTTAGGTATAACAGGTAGTATCGCAGCTTATAAATCTGCTACCCTTACAAGGCTGTTAATAAAACAAGGAGCAGAGGTGCAGATAGTTATAACCCCTGCAGGTAAAGAGTTTATAACTCCTGTTACTCTCTCAGCATTATCAGGAAAACCGGTAATAAGTGAGTTCTTTGCCTCAGGAGATGGAACTTGGCACAGTCATGTCGATTTGGGTATTTGGGCTGATCTGATGATTATTGCACCAACTACTGCTTCTACTCTTGCTAAAATGGCTAACGGGATTGCCGATAATATGCTTATTACGACTTACCTCTCGATGAAAGCTCCTGTTTTTGTTGCTCCGGCAATGGATCTTGATATGTTTAAACATGTTACTACACAACGGAATATTCAAAGGTTGATTAGTGATGGGGTTAAAATTATTGACCCTACTACAGGTGAACTTGCAAGTCATCTGGAGGGAAAAGGTAGAATGGAGGAGCCTGAGAAGATTGTGTCTATTCTTGAAGATTTTTTCAACTCAGAAAAAACAGAGTTGCAAGAAGGTGATCTTAAGAAAAAAAAAATCCTGATAACGGCGGGACCTACCTATGAACGAATTGACCCTGTAAGGTTTATTGGCAACTTTTCTTCAGGAAAAATGGGATTCGCCATTGCTGAAGAGTGTGCCTCAAGAGGTGCGGAGGTAAAGCTGATTACAGGACCGGTAAACCTTACTGCTTCACACAAAAATATTCAAACTATTAATGTGGAATCGGCTGAAGAGATGTACAAAACATCTGTCAATTTGTTTCCTCAGATGGATGCTGCAATATTGTCTGCTGCAGTAGCCGATTTTCGCCCTTTAGATCAGGAAGATGAAAAGATTAAACGAAAAGATGAGAAAAGTCTTACGATTGAACTAATCCCCAACCCTGATATAGCTGCATCACTTGGAAAAATTAAAAAACCAAAACAGACACTTATTGGTTTTGCTTTGGAAACAAACAACGAGGAAACAAACGCTATGAAAAAACTGGTTAAGAAAAATCTAGACTACATTGTACTTAACTCTTTGCAGGATGAGGGTGCAGGATTTGGTAAGGATACGAATAAAGTAACCATTATTTCTAAGGATGGTAGTAAATTGTCTTTCGGGTTGAAATCTAAAAGAGAGGTCGCTAAAGATATTATCAATACGACTTTATCTTCTGGTTAAAAACATCTTAAGTAAATATTATTTTAAGAAATAATGAATCTTATCCAATAGCTCCATACTATTCAACAATATTTTAAGTTATAATACTAATTGAGTAAAACCACAAAAAAATGATCTCCAAATATTTAAGATATATATCTGTTGTAGTACTACTTTCTTTCTCTCTTTCTTCATATTCTCAGATATACAGATTTCCGCTGTCAATTCCTCCGGCAATGAGTGGAGGTTTTGGCGAATTGAGAAATAACCACTTTCATTCTGGTATAGATTTTAAAACCCAGCAGGTTGTGGATAAGCCAATATTAGCAATAGAGGATGGATATGTATCTAGAGTTAGTGTGTCTCCCGGAGGATATGGTTTGGCACTTTATATTGATCATCCTTCAACAGGGCACACTAGTGTTTATGGACATCTTAATAGTTTCAATAAGGAGATAGCCGACTGGGTTAAGGAAAAACAGTATGAAATGGAGAGTTTTAGTGTTAATCTTTATCCTGAAGCGGGTCTTCTATCTGTAGAACGAGGTCAACAGATTGCATTGAGTGGAAATACAGGAAGTTCTGGCGGACCTCATCTACATTTCGAAATACGTAACACAAGAACGGAGGAGACGCTTGATGCTCTAGATTTTTTAGCAGAAATTCCAGATACACAAAAACCTGATTTAAGAGGTATTGCGTTTTATCCTGTCAAAGGTAGAGGTGTAGTCAACGGTAGTGATAACCCATTAAGGTTAAATATCAGTAAGGATGCTAATGGAAATCCTCTAGGATTAGGAAGAACTATTAATGCTTGGGGGCGTCTTGGGGTAGGCTTAAAAGCATACGATAGGATGAATGGTCAGAGTAACACTTATGGGGTTAAGTATATTAGACTATTTGTTGACAACAACCCTGTTTTTAGTAGTACGATAAATCGTTTTTCTTTCGCTGATACAAGAATGTTAAATTCATTTATCGATTTCGAAGATTGGAGACTTCGAAATTCATTCTATATGAAGTCTTTTATAGAACCTGGTAACGCTCTCCCATTCTACCAATCTGTAAATAATGGATATGTAGATATCAATGAGGAAAGGTATTATAACTTTAGATATGAACTTGAGGATCACTATGGAAATACGGAAAGCTACAGTTTTACTGTTAAGGGAAATTCGCAGCCTCTGCAAAAACAAGATACTTGTGAAAACTGGATGGCATGGAACATGAGTAATTCTTATATTGAGATGGGATTCACTATGTCAATCCCAATTGGAAATCTATATTCTGATTTTTGTTTTAAATATGATAGGCAAAAAAGTAATAACTACTATTCTGACATCTATAATTTACACGACAGTCCTGTACCTCTTCACAATGGTGCTGATGTGTGGATTATGATAAATACTGACACACTGAGTAATAAAAATAATTATGGTGTAGTAAAAATCAATAAAAATGGCTCAGAAAGCTGGATCGGCGGTAAATATAACAGAGGGGGAGTTTCAGTTTCTATTAATGAGCTGGGTGATAAATATGCAATATCGATTGATACACAACCGCCAACTATATCTCCTTTATCTCCTGAAAACTGGGTAAGCCAGCGCTGTATACAAATTAGGCTCACGGATAATAAAAGTGGAATTTCTTCATTTAGAGGTGAAATAAATGGCGAGTTTGTTCTGTTTACACATGATTCAAAATCATCTGTCTATACTTATAATTTTGATGATTCGAGATTGCCAAAAGGAGAAAAGCTAACACTTGTTTTTTCCGCTACAGATAGTGCAGGCAACACAAAAGAATACAGAAGAGAATTGTAAAATTATTTTATTGGTTTACCTTTTTTATATTAAGCATATTGTTTTTCCATGTTTAACAACCTGTTTCCCTCAGGTTTAACGAATATAGTAAATTAAAATAATTAGACCAATTAAAGTATTATAGCCCTAATGTTTGCTTAACTAACTCTATCTCTCGTTCGCTACCTGTGTGTTTTCCATTCACATCAGACAATTTAACACACTCCTGCCACTCTTCTTTAGCTGTCATTTTACACCTAAAAAGTTTCATTACAATGTTCATGCTTTTTATGTCAGATGATACATCATTTGTCAGATTGGTGCCTATTCCAAAAGTTGCACCTATTCGATTACCACAATAATTTTTAATTTCAATTGCTTTATTAACATTTAAACTATCTGAGAATACCAGATATTTTAGCTTAGGATTAACTCGAAGTTCCTCATATCTCCGTATTACTTTATCAGTGAAAATAAAGGGATCTCCACTATCATGACGCAGGCTAGTGAACAGAGAGGCATGCTTTTTACTAAAGTTACGAAGGAAAACATCGGTTGTATAGGTATCCGTAAGAACAGTTCCCAGGTCACCATCATAAACATTAATCCAATCTTCCATCGACATGTAATTGGCCATTTTATAACCATATATCGACCCATGGAATTGTATCCACTCATGTGGATGTGTACCCGACACACTAAGATTATGCTTGTAAGCCATATAAACATTGCTGGTTCCATACAGGTTTTCTCTGGCATATTTTTTCAGCAGTTCCGTAACCTTGTCCTCAACATCGAAGCTAAAACGCCGGCGCATACCAAAAAGTGAAAACGTGATATCATTCTCTTTCATCTTATGAGCTTTTTCAATGGTTGCACTTTCCATATATTTTTTGTCGGGATACTTACCCATCTCCCTGAAATATAACTCAGATACTGTGGCCAAGATAGGTGTTTCCCAAAGAGTTACCCTGTAAAGAAGTCCACTCGCTTTAATATGCAACTTCCTGTTTTCAAGACTGATATCAACTTCTGATGGGTCAAACCTAAACCCTTTCAAAAAATCTATGTAAATGGGTGGCAGGTATGGCATCTGTCGCCTGATAAAATCTTCCTCACTTTGCGTTAGTGCTAATAAAGACATACTCTCTATCTCTTTTTTAAGTAGAAGATCAAAACCATCAGGATAATCACCATTACTCCTATCTATAAATTCAAACTCACCAAACGACCTTGGAAAAAGTTTCGAATAAGCATAGCTTGTAGTAAACTTATAGAGATCTGTATCTAATATACTTTTTATAACACTCATTCTTTTCAGTAATAAAAAACTATTTTGTTGAAAAAATTAATAAACCAGCTATCCTAACTTGTTTAACGATTTCTTATAATTATAAAAATATTTCACTTCAACTTTAGACGTGATTTTTTAAATTGACTCAATAGTTAAAACGTTTCATGTTTTGAATCGTTCAATCGTCTCTAATTTTAATGTAATAATTTAAGGTTAACAAATATCTATTACAAACTCATTATATACTCATTCTAAATAAATTAATAAAATATAAGTCTTACTTTGCTTTTACTTTGCTCTTACCTTGTTCTTATCTCGCTCCTTTATAAAAGAAGCAAGTAAGATGCTAACAGGAACTTAATAATACTTTAATTAGAATCAGGTATGTCAAATGTTATAGCAAAAAAAAGAGTACAACTAAATAGTTGTACTCCCCTAAGTTTGTAATCAAATCAAAATTGAATCACATAGTTTCTTCAATATTCCAGACAAATGCTCTCAACCCGAGGTTAGAAGATTCTTCGTCAAGTTCTTTGAGATAATTTAATAACAGTGGTACTCTATCATCTTCAACTATTGTGAGAATGGCATTGTTCACAGAAGGCCATGCATGAGAACCATAGTGTGGATATCCGTCTTTACTACCTTTCCCATAAGTTTCCCTCCAGGATGTAAACCCTCTAATATTCAATGAACTTAAGTCATTTACAATTTTATCGTAGTGAGCTTGGTCTAATATAATCATTACTGCTTTCATAATCCTATTTTTTATACTTTATACATTGAATCACCTGTTTTCCATAATAATTTTACGATGTTTTTTACGTTCTCGACGTACACCATAGCCCGCCATCATAGAGTAAAGTGCAGGTATTAGTATAAGTGTAATAATTGTGGAGAAAGTCATACCTCCAATAATTGCTATACCAAGTGCACCCCACATCTCAGAACCCTGTCCTGTGCCAACTGCAAGGGGAACCATACCCAGAATTGTAGTGAGCGTTGTCATCAACACTGGTCTCAACCTAGAGCGTCCGCCATGAACCACAGATGTAATGATTGACATGCCTCTCTCACGGTTCAAGTTGATATAGTCAATAAGTACAATTGCGTTCTTTACAACCATACCCACAAGCATAATCAATCCTACGTAACCCATTATACCTAGCGGCTCTCCTACTAATGCAAGTAATAAAAGCCCTCCTGTAAAGGCAAAAGGCACAGTAAGTATAATCATAAACGGATAGGTTAACGACTCAAACTGCGATGCGAGTACTATGTATACCAAAATAGATACAATCAAAAGAAGTAGAGCAAGTTCAGCAAAAGACTCTTCTTGATCTTTAAGTGTTCCGGCTATTTCCATCTGAACACCTGTTGGTGGATCAATACTTGAAACAATTTTTTCAACATCACTAACCACTTCACTTAAAGCTCTTCCATATATAGTTCCACTAACAGTAACTATACGTTCGCGGTTCTGCCTGTCGATCTGAGGTAATGATGAGGTCTCAATCACTTTCCCCAGATCACGTACACGAATGCCAACACCCATAGGATTGTAGATAATTATGTTTTCTATATCTTCAATAGATTGACGATACTGCTCCTCAAAACGTACACGAATATTATATTCTTCACCATCTTCACGATAACGAGACATTGTTAGACCGTTTATTCTGTTTCTTACAGCACTCGATGCTGTTGCCATACTAATACCGTTTAGAGACAGCTTTTCTCTATCAAATTCTATCTGATACTCCATTCTTGAGTCTTTACGTGAGACAGTTATATCTCTCAATCCTTTAACGTTTCCAAGCTTAGTATTTACATCTGCAGCTATTAGGTCGGTTTCTGTTAAGTCAAATCCATAAATTTCAATGTCAACATAACTACTACCCGTCATACCCATATTTCCACCACCGGGGCTAACCTGAAATCGATGAATTTCAGGCATACGCGATAAATCCTGACGAATCTCATCAGATATTTCATAAATAGTTTTGTTTCTATTTTTCGCCTCAGCTAAACGAAGTGAATATGTTATAATATTTGAGGCATTGTCTTGCATGGAAGAATATACATCACTTCCACTGGCCTCACCGACACTAAATGTAACGATCTCTACTTCAGGATATTCCTCTCTTAAATCTTGAGCAATCTGATGACCTAATTCGCGTGCCACTTCCATACGGGTGCCTGTAGGCATTTCTACCGTAAATGCTATAGAGTTATTATCTGAGGCTGGCATAAACTCAGTTTTAAGTGTAACTACACTAATAATTATACTTACAATAAATACAACAATAACTATAGACAATGTAGCCAGTCTTTTACGGGAAACTCTGTTTATTAGTCGCCCATAACCTCTGTCAAGTTTATCAAGAAGTGGAAGTATGTTTTTATTATACCATTTGTCGAATTTATTAACTTTTCCATCTTTATTTGCTCTCATCAATTTTGCACTCATCATTGGTGTGAGAGTAAGTGAAATGATTAACGAAAGTGAAATAATGATGGTTACCATCCAACCAAGCTGTTTAAACATTATACCTGTAAAGCCTCCAACCATTGTCATTGGAAGGAATACAGCTATAATTGTAAGTGTTGATGCTATAACTGAAAGAGACACCTCTTCTGTTCCGTAAACAGCAGCCTGCCTAGGGCGACTTCCACGCTCTATATGTGTTGTAATATTCTCAAGCACCACTATAGCATCATCCACTACCATACCAATAGTTATTGACAAGGCAGACAACGAGATAATGTTTATGGAGTTGCCGGTGAGATACAGATAGATGAACGATCCTATAAGAGAAATTGGTATCGTTACCATGATAATGATAGTAGCACGCCATCTTCCGAGGAAAAACAGAACGATAATACCTACAATTATCAAGGCCAATAAAATAGTCTCGAGCAAACTATTAATTGAAGTCTTGATATAATCAGAAGTGTCCATCACTGTTTCAATCTCTATGTCAGGTGGTAAGTTTTGCTGAAGTACTTTTAATTCAGCATTTACAGAATTGGCTATAGCAACAGTATTTGCACCTGATTGCTTTTGTACAATAATACTTGCGCTTCTACGACCGTTAGTATAATTTTCTTGAACTCTCGATTCTAGAGTATCTTTAACAGTTGCTACATCACGAAGATAAATAGTGCGACCCTGATTACTTCCTACAACAATATCGTTAAGATCTCTACTATCTTGAAACTCACCTTCCAGACGTAACATATATGTCTGTGAGCCAATATCTAAATTACCGGCAGGAACGTTTACGTTTTCTGCAGCTATTATCTGTGCTATCTGTTCGAGTGTAATATTATAGGCTTCTAACCTAGAAGGATTCACATTAACCTGTATTTCTCTTTGGGGAGCACCTCCTACGGAGACTGTTCCTACTCCTGAAATACGGTTAAGTGGATTAGCTACTTGTTCGTCAAGAATTTTGTATAAAGCACCCGCACTTTCTTCAGCTGTGGCTGAGAGAACAACTACAGGAATCATATCTGAGCTAAACTTCATGATCATAGGTTTTTCTGTACCATCTGGTAGGAATCCCGAAATCATATCAATTTTATCCCTTACATCGTTCATCACAGCATTCATATCAGCACCATAATCGAACTCAAGCATAATTACAGATATTCCATCTCTTGACTGGGATGTAATCTCATTTAATTTCTCTGTAGTATTCAAAACATCCTCCAGAGGACGAGTTACGTTAGCTTCCACATCCTGAGCACCAGCACCTGAATAGGTTGTCATTACAGACACAATATTCAAGTCGATATTAGGATAAAGGTCTATTGGTAGTTGTCGGTAAAATAATAATCCAATTAAAACTATACCGATAAATATTAATGATGTTCCCACGGGATTCTTTACCGCGGTTTCATAAATCTTCATATACTTATTTTTTTATAATCTATTCAATCACTTCAACTTGGTCGCCATTAATCAAATCGGTATTTCCTTGAACTATTACCCTGTCTCCTTCATTTAAACCTGAAAGAATCTCATATTTATCATCAATTCGAGCACCAAGTTCAACTAATGTGTAAATAGCTGTGCCATTATCTTCTAAAAATACATAGCGATCATTTGATCCTGTCTGTTTCAATACCGCTATGTCACTTAAGAGAGGGCGATCGTTTGTGCCAAAATTTATTTTTACTCTTGCAAACATTCCCGGGCGTAATCGTTGATCGCTGTTTGGTACAGTTACCTCAACAACAAAAGTATGAGAGATAGGATCAAGAGTAGGATGAATTAATGAAACTGTTCCTTTAAAAACCTCATCACCAATTGCATCGGCCTGAATTTCAACTTGCATCCCCGTTGTTACTCTACTATAATATGACTCAGAAATATTTATCTTTACCTTTACTGGATTAATACTTTGTATAGTGAGTATTGGCAGTTGCATAGCTATGTCTCCCGGATCGTAGTTACGTGCTGTAACTACTCCACTGACGGGACTAATAAGTGTGGTATTTTCACCAAGATTACTCAAGGCGGTTTCTGCTACATCAAGCTGAGTTTTTGCTTGATCGAGCTGTTGCTTAGATATGCCACCAACTTCATATAGTTCGCTGTATCGCTCATAGTCTCTTTTAAGAGTAGCCACTTGGGTTTGCTGTTGAGTAAGGTTTGCTTGATCCATTGTAACTAAAGCCTGACCTTGCTTAACGTATGAACCTACGTCTACTCTTATATCCCTTATACGCCCACCAATAGCGGGTGCAATATTGTTTACTTTATCTGCTTCAACAGAGGCCGTAAATGTTGAGGTCTGATTCACGGACACTAGATGTACTTCTTGTACACGAACTCTAGCTTTTTGAAGTGATTCGTTATCAGATGTAGACTGGTCGCTACCTCCACATGACATCAAAAATATTGCTGCGATTAAAGGAGTAAACTTCAATAAGTTATACTTTTTCATATTATATTCATTTTTAATTTGTATGTTCACTGTTGCTTTATTTATTCAATTTTAATCTATAGGTTCAATATCATAACCCAACACCTTTTCCAAATCTGCCTTTGCAGCTAGATAATCATATATTGCATTTCTGTTTTGAAGCTCGGCATTAAGAACAGCAAGTGCTGCTGCGTTTACATCAACTATTGTTCCCATACCTGTCTCATATCTTTTTAAAGTGATGTCGTGACCTTTTCTTGCCAGGTCGACAGATGATTGAGTAGCTATAACCTGTTCAATGTTTTTGTTAATCAGATCAAAATTGTTTTTAATAGACAGTCTTAATGCTCTCTCAAGATCTTTTCGTTGCTCATCGAGTTGTATTAATTGAATTCCTGATTGCTTTAGATTAAAATAACGCTGTCCACCACTAAATAAAGGAATTTGAAGAGTCAATCCAAGCATTGAATAAGGATCCCAGCGATAATCACTGAATCTAAAGTCATTATTCTGACTAGTATAGGTCCAGTTGAAAGATGTAACCAGTGATGGTGCAAATTGCAGTTTTTGCATTTCATAGACGTTCTTAGCCTGCATTGCTTGAAGATCAAACTGCTTGATTTCACTGTTTTGCATTAATGAAGTATCTGCGGGTATAATAATATCAGATATTGATGCTTCAAATTCGTCAAGAGAGCTTATCACTTTTAACGGAATATACCCATCAATACCCATTAACATACTCAATTGCATCTCAGCAATCTTTCTCATATTTTCTGCTTGAAGAATATTGGGAATCAAACTCTTGAGTCTTACTTCAGCAGTAACGACATCATATTCAGCTACAACACCTTGATTAAATCTACTACGAATATTCTCCAAGTTTATGGAGTCCGTTTCATAGGTCTGTTTTAGCACATCATAGCTATCCTGAGCTAACATCAGACTAAAAAAAGATTTTTTAACCTGATTTATTAAATCTATACGCGAAGCTCTAGCTTGTTCCATTGATAGTCGGATGTCCACCTCACTCATCTGAATATTTTTCCATAATGATGGTACAACCAGAGGCATGCTAACATTAAGCCCTGTTGACCACATATTGAAACGTCCCATTTGGATACCATCACCCGAAGATTCAGGATCAGGAGACATCATTTTCCCAAACACTTCCAAAATCTTCAACTCTTCAGGTGTATAATCCGATGGATCTACATTGCCTCCAATACCAAATCCCTCGTCAAAATATACCGTTTGTCTTTTTATTGCACGCTGATAAGATCCTATAATGTCCATTTGAGGCATTAAAGCACCATAAGCAGCTTTTTTGGCATATTCTCTCTTAGTGATTTCCATATCAGCAACCTTAATGGTGGGATTTTCACTCAACGCAATATCCAATGCACTGTTTAAGTCAATCTGCAAACTATCTGTTTGCTGTGCGTTTACGATGGTCAGACCTTTAAAACTGAACAACATCACTAAAAACATCATAAACATTCTTGGATTCATAATTAGTATTTTCATCTTTTTATTTTAAACTTCATATTAATTGTAATAATCATAATCTTTCTTCTTCTAATATATTACATCGAATTACTTTTCTTTTTCTGAAGATATGAATCAATAATTTTAATTCCTTTTTCAGTAGATATACCACGAACAAAATTAATCATCATTGTATAGAAAAGTTCATTGAAAGAGAAAGGTGGCTTTTCCAAGTAAGAGGCACGAATAGAAGTATATGTAGATTCTTCAACCAAGAATGCTGCTACCTTTATATTAAGGTCTTCGCGTATATATCCTTGACTAATACCTTTCTGCAAAAATGTCTGCAAAAACATATTATTTTTTTCCATATCTTTCTTCATCATTTTAGAAATTCTGGGGTAATATTTGTATATGTCTTGGAAGAATTTTGCATTACTTACAGGTAATTGCATCTGTGTTTCTATAACTTTCAGGAATACTTCTATCACATTGTAGTCATCAATTAGGTAATTTTTAAAAGACTCATCACGTTCATTTATTAATTTGACCAAAAGAGAGTTTAGTATATCTTCCTTATCTTTAAAATTTTTGTATATGGTCCTTTTAGAAATACCAAGAGACGAAGCTAGTTCATCCATTGATATATTTTTAATACCATACATAAAAAATAAATCTGAAGCTTTGTTTAATATACGATCTCTAATTTCCATTTACTAAGTTTTAAAAAACATACAAAGGTAATTTGAAAAACTCAAAAATCCAAATCAGTTTCCTGAGTCTTAACATACTTT
>CAZURM010000021.1:0-27627 GCA_964622945.1 uncultured Proteiniphilum sp. | reverse complement strand
ATAATTTACTTTGTATTTGCAATTCTGTTTATTTTATCTACAACTATAAAAGAATATGTGATAACAGAGCTTAACTTTATAGAGATTCATTTTGTTTTATGGCTATTTTCAAAAAAAAAACGAATACCAATTGGTGATATTGTAGGCTTAAAAAAGCTGAAAAACAATCAATTGCAGTTAGATTTAGTCAGAGGTTTTGAAATATTGAGAGTTAATAAATCAGATATTGATTTACTTATTGCCGAACTTAAAGAACGTAATCCAAGAATTAAAGTAATTGGTGAAGAAGAATAATTCACCTCTTCAAAAAATGTCTTCTCGTGGATACTTTTCTTCAATTTTACTAAACTGATAAGATAGGAACGTACCAATAACGAAAAAGATAATACATAATAACAGCGAACTAATATAGCTTAACTCTGTGATAATTAATTGCTCTTGTGTGAAGGCAGGGAAAACAACTGTAGGAAAAATTGCAAGTGATGACCCCACAACCATACCCAGTATAAAGTGATACATGCCTGAATAATGTTTTTTAAAAAGCCATGCAGCCATTTTTGCGAAGAGTAAAACACAAATAACAAAACCAATTAACAGAGGAATAATTACTGAAAGGTCGAGATTTTTTATCCCTGTAGCCATCTTATCATATAACCCAAAATAAATAAGAAAATTTGAAGGACTCATGCCAGGTATAATTAGGCCAAGACCCATAAGCAGTCCCGATCCAAGCCATATAATAATACTTGGTCTTACCTCTGTTAATTGCTGTCCTCCTGCAAACATCAGTAAAAAGATAGCCAAAGATGAGACTATAAGAATCAAAAAGTCTGACGATTTTCTTCCTTGTTTACCTGCTGTTTTATATAGTGTAGGAAAAGTCCCAGCAACAAATCCTACAAACAGGCACACAAATTGCGCAGCATATTTTCCGAAAGCTTTTTCTACAACAATTGCAAAAATAATAATCCCTATTGCTGCACCTATTCCAATTGGAATAAAATACAGCATGTTTTTAATAAATTTGTGCCTTACATCTGCTAGAAATCTAATAAGTGGATCATATATGCCGAAAATAACTGCTAAAACACCTCCTGATAATCCGGGAAGAATAAATCCAATTCCTACGAGTGATCCTTTCAATAATCGTATAAACCAATCTGCAATAGGATTAATATGTTTTATTGTTGTGGTTTTCTCAGATTTGAGTTCTGTTTTATTATTATTCTCAATCATTACTATCTTGTTTTTCGATAGAGTGTAAGTATAATTCAAAAAATGTATATACTATATTCATTATTAATTGTATTGCCTTATTATTTATGATTTGTATCTCTATCTAATATCGTAATAAACCTTAATTGATTGTTTTTACTTACCAAAAAGCCCTCCAAATAGTCCACGAGTAATTTTTTTCCCAAGTTGATAACTTATCTGACTTTTAGTACTTTTCCCTATCTGTTCCAAAAGATCAGCCAAAATACCCTGTTCTTCTTTTCTTTTTCTGGCTGCTGCTCTATCCGCTCTTTCTGCTTCCCTAGCTGCTTTCTCTGCCTCTTTTTGTTTAATTATTCGTTCTTTCTCTTCTGCAGCCAAACGGCGTTCTTCCTCAAGAAGCTCTTGTTTGCGAGAAAGTATTTCGTAGGCAGATTCTCTGTCGATCAACTTTTCATAAACACCATATATAAGTGAACTTTTGATAATTTGTTCTCGTTCACCCAATGTTATTGGACCTATTTGCCCTTGTGGAGGTAGGATATCAGCTCTTTCCACCACTTGTGGTGCACCTTTTTCATCAAGAAAAGATACGAGAGCTTCACCTGTATTAAGCTGTGTAATTACTTTTTCAGTATCATACTTAGGATTAGGCCTGAAAGTATTTGCAGCCACTCTTACAGCTTTTTGTTCATTGGGTGTATATGCTCTTAGTGCATGCTGTACACGGTTTCCAAGCTGACCAAGTATTGTTTGTGGTATATCTGCCGGATTTTGAGTGCAAAAATAAACTCCTACTCCTTTTGATCTAATAAGTCTGATTATTTGTTCAACTTTTTCCAGAAGTGAGGTGGACATATCATTAAACAGCAGATGTGCTTCATCAAAGAAAAAAACAAGTTTTGGCTTTTCCAAATCACCCACTTCTGGTAATGTTTGATATAAATCATCAAGTAACCACAATAGGAATGTTGTATATACTCTTGGAGAATTCATAAGCTTATCAGCAGCAAGAATATTTATAACACCTTTGCCTTGTTCAGTTTGTATAAAATCGGTAATTTCCAGATCTGGTTCTCCAAAAAATCTATCAGCTCCTTCACTTTCAAGTCTCATCAAACCACGCTGTATAGCTCCAATACTTGCTGGAGAGATATTTCCGTATTTGGTAATAAAATCCTTACGGTTATCTCCCACAAACTGTAGCATCTTCTGAAGATCTTTGAGATCAAGGATAAGAAGATCATTCTCTTCGGCAATTTTAAAAGCCATTGTCAATATAGCTCCTTGTGTTTCATTTAAATTTAAAAGTCGCTCCAATAAAAGCGGTCCCATAGAGGTTATTGTTGTTCTTATAGGATGCCCCTGTTCACCAAATACATCCCAAAAACGAACAGGAAAAGGTTTGTATTCAAACCCTTTTGCTTTAAGATTATAACCATCAACTCTTTTACTTACACTTTCTTTATTACCTCCTATATTAGCTACACCGGAAAGGTCTCCCTTCATATCAGCGGCAAAAACAGGTACTCCCATATCACTAAATGTCTCAGACAATGTCTGAAGAGTAACCGTTTTCCCTGTACCTGTTGCTCCTGTTATTAGTCCGTGGCGATTTGCCATTTTAGGTATCAGACAAACTTCGGCTTCATCATTAATGGCAATAAATGCGCGTCTGTTATTGTCAAACATATATAAAAGAATTTAGGTTTGTTAAAAAAGCAAAGTTAAGTAAAAATTTCAAAACATTAGTCTGGTTTATAGGTTATGTCAACACTTTTGTGTTCATGAAGTTTTAGTCTGTTTTTGCAACATTTTATTTATCGTTGTCTTATAAATTAATACAAACTGCAAAAGATATGGCAATGAGAAAGCCTACTAATGAAGTTGGCTTTAAATAGATATCAAGCTCTGATCCTTTTTTTCTTTGTATATTAGTTAAAACCTTGAATAGTAACAGGAAGAAGAGAAGGTAAACGTATCTGTACCATGACAGCTGCTCATATAAATAGCTATAACTCAAAAAACAGAAAAAAGAAGAGAAGGTCAAAAAAGTATGATATTTTTTGGCTTTAGGCAAACCAAGTTTGACAGCAACAGTAAACTTACCAGATGATTTGTCATTGTCCATATCTCGCATGTTGTTTATATTCAGTATCATTGTGCTGATAATTCCTAGACCTATTGCAGGCAAAACAGGTTCGAAGCCAAGAACGTGTGTGTGTAAATAATATGTACCAATAACAGGTATAGGACCAAAAAACACAAAAGCAAACAAATCGCCCCATCCTTTGTATCCATATGCATTATCTCCAATTGTATAAAAAAGAGCTGCCAGTATAGATAAAACACCTAACCCTAAAAGAATTATCGAGTGCGATCTGTTTATATAAGGATAAGCACTGGCTACCAATATTAATCCTGCAATTATGCAGATAACAACAAATGTTGTTATAGCAATTTTAATCTCTTTGATAGATATATCACCACCTTGCAAAGAGCGGGTAGGGCCTTGTCTTTTGCCAGTAGTATCGGTGCCTTTTAGATAATCACCCAGATCATTAGCCAGATTTGCTAGAATTTGTATTGATAACGATAATAATAGTGCAGTTATAAAAATAACGATATTGAAATTACCTTTGTGAAAAGCCAGTCCACTCCCCAGCATCACAGCAGCTACGGCCAAGAAAAGTGTACGAAGTCGAAATGCCGAAATCCAATGTTTGATAGTTGCCATTAACTAACTAGAATAATTAGTATGATCTTGCAAAAACTACTCTTTGTTGTGACGGTTTTCCGGTAACCATACATTTTCCGGGTGTTTTATCACCTTCTAAGGGTATACAGCGGATTGTAGCTTTAGTCTCATTTTTGATTAACTCTTCAGTCTCAGCAGTTCCATCCCAATGGCATAAGAGAAATCCTCCTTTTTCAATCTCTTTCTTAAAATCGTCATAAGAATCTACTTCACGGGTTTGTGAAGTACGAAAATCTACAGCCTTTTTATAAATGTTTTCTTGAATTTCGTCAAGCAGCTTTTTGATATAATCTTCTATACCATCACAAGACAAAGTTTCTTTTGTTAAAGTATCACGTCTGGCTACTTCAATAGTGTTGTTTCCCAGATCACGAGCACCCATAGCTAGTCGGACAGGTACTCCTTTAAGTTCGTACTCTGAAAATTTCCAACCAGGTTTCTTGTTATCTGCATTATCGTATTTAACACTTATCCCAAGTGCTTTTAATTTCTTTACAACAACAGCAACTTTTTCGTTAACAAGCTGTAATTGCTCAGCATTTCTGTAGATAGGAATAATTACCACCTGATATGGTGCAAGTTTGGGTGGTAAAACAAGTCCGTTGTCATCTGAATGCGACATTATAAGAGCCCCAATTAGTCGGGTTGAAACTCCCCATGAGGTAGCCCAAACATATTCTAATTTTCCGCTTTGATCAGCAAACTGTACATCAAATGCTTTAGCAAAGTTTTGTCCTAGAAAGTGAGATGTTCCTGATTGGAGAGCTTTACCGTCTTGCATTAAAGCTTCTATTGTATAAGTGTCAATTGCACCTGCAAATCTTTCAGATTCCGATTTAAATCCTTTTATAACAGGCATTGCCATATATTTTTCTGCAAACTCAGAATAAACATTTATCATCTGTTCTGTTTCTTCTATTGCCTCTTCTTTCGTAGAATGTGCAGTATGTCCTTCTTGCCACAAGAATTCAGTAGTTCTTAAAAACAGCCTTGTTCTCATCTCCCATCGAACCACATTTGCCCATTGATTAATTAGCAGAGGTAGATCACGATACGATTGGATCCAGTTTTTATATGTACTCCATATAATTGTTTCTGAAGTAGGGCGTACTACTAACTCTTCTTCAAGTTTAGCATCAGGATCAACTATTACTCCACTGCCATTAGGGTCATTCTTCAATCTATAGTGTGTTACCACAGCACATTCTTTTGCAAACCCTTCTACATGATCGGCCTCGCGACTCAAATATGATTTTGGAATAAAAAGTGGGAAATATGCGTTTAAATGGCCTGTATCTTTAAACATATCATCTAGCTGACGTTGCATTTTTTCCCAAATTGCATAACCGTAGGGTTTTATTACCATACAACCGCGTACTGCAGAGTTTTCAGCCAAATCAGCCTTGATAACCAAATCTTGATACCATTGAGAAAAATCTTTACTTCTAGGAGTTAGTTCCTTTAATTCTTTTGCCATTTCGTCTTAATACTATTTATGATTGTGGATGCAAAGATAACACCAAATGACTAATTTTGCTATATTCATGATCCATATTTTTTATCTACTCAATGTGTTATGAATTATTGATTCTTCATATTTCCTCTAAAATAAGAAAAATAAATTCCGGGAATTCCTATAATTGCAAATATTATAAATCCCCATTGCATGGCAGAAAGGAATAGTTGGTCTGATACTGCCTCCACGGACTGACTTCCGAAATTAAACGAAATAAGCAAGGTTATTATACTCATGCTGATAATTTGTCCGAACACTCTCATTGATGCTGCAAGTCCTGATGCCTGACCATATTGACTACGATCAACAGAACTCATAATTGTATTCATATTGGGTGATGAGAAGAGTGCGAAACCTAAGCCAACCCAAATCAACATTGAAATAATCAACCATATTGGTGTATTTGCATCTAAAAAAGCAAACATTCCCAGTCCGACAATACACATCGCCATTCCAATAGTAGCTAAGTAGCGTGGTTGTATCTTGTCGGATGTCCTGCCAACTATAGGAGAAAAGATTGCCATCATTATGGGTTGAGCAATAATGATTACGCCGGCGTCCCTAGGTGAAAGATCTAATACTTTCTGTAGGTAAAAACTAATAAAAAAACTTATTGCAAATGTTGATGTGTAGTTTAGAAGAGCGGCCATACTTGAGTAGGTGAACAGTCGGTTGCTGGTAAACAATGTGGTGTCAAGAAGTGGAAATCTGACTTTATTTTCCACCTTCCAAAATAGAATTAGTAATATAAGTGACATAGTCATTATAATCCAACCTTTTATGGAAGGTATTTGAGAGGATCCATAAACCAGCATTATCAAGCCTGACATAAATAGGAGTGTACCATAAGGATCACCTTTTTGAGAACTATGTTTAATGTTTTTATCGCTTTTTAGATAAATCAACGAAACAATTAGAGTGATAATACCCAATAGTGTTGCAATACTAAAGAGCATACGCCATCCAAACTGTTCTGTAATAATTCCTCCAATAGCTGGCCCTAATGCCAACCCTATATAAACTGATGCTACTGAAATTCCGAGTACCTGACCTCGTTTATTAGCTGGAAAAGAAGAAACAAGGATTGCCTGTCCGGTAGTACCGGTAAATGCGGCACCAGCCCCTTCAATAAAGCGGGCGGCTATTAACCATTGTCCGTTTGGTGCAACAAAACAAATGGCAGATGATATAATGAATATTATTAATCCTAATTTAAAAAGTTTTCGGTTGTCTGTTTTGTCGCCCCAGCTTCCTGCAGGAATCATAAACATAGCCATCCCAAGAATAAAGGAGGTGATTATCCAGCTTAACTCCAATGCTGTTAATGACAGATCATTTTCAATTGTTGGCAGTGCTATGTTAACTGCAGACACAAGAAATGTACCCATAAAAGAGGTAATTGCTACTACTGAAAGTATAGAAAAACCTTCACTTTTACTGAGCTGTTTAATTTTCATAATTTGTAAAATAAGATTTCAATTCAATATTTCTCTATTCAATTTTCACTTATTAAAATCAATAAGTTCTTTTTATATGATTAGTTATCATCATGATTTTATCAACATCACTTATTACTGGATAAACTGTAATTATATTTCTTTTCTTATCCAAAAGTATGTTTAAAAATCATCACTTGGCTTTCTAAAAACACTGAAAAACTAATCTTTCTTGCAAATTGTGTTAAACGATTAGGCAAAACTTCCAAAGATAGTTCATTATACTAAAGTGTCAAATCATGAACATATTTAATATTAAATAGTTCAGTTCTTCCTAGCATTCGTTATTGCTATATTGTTTGTTATGTTATCAGTAAAAATTGATTTTATAATCTTTATATGTTGATTACTTAAACAATTTTAGTTACCACATAAATAATACAAGGCTCTAACCATATTCGATTAAAGTAAAGGTGCATACAAGGTGGATACAGACATGTGTAAGGGATGCTTTGGACTTTGTATGTACTATTACTAATCTAAATTCATATTAATTAGCACTTTTTTAATTATTAAATCCTTAAATTTGCTATGTTGTATACGTTTATATTTTAAAGTTGTTTTACTAAATGGCTTATGATTGAAAATCAAAATAAAAGTAAGACGGAGTTTTTAGTTCATTATAAAAGAATATATTCAATCCTTCGTGATGAGTTGGATATAAAAAAAACAGGACTGCTTAAACAGATTTTATTGAATTATATAAATTCTTGCGACATAGATACTCAAGAAGATGTTTATAATGAAATATGGGCTGATATTAGGACGATAATAGTTGCTATAGATGAGATTGGTCTAAGACAAGCGTCTGTGTGTGCAATACTACTTATTCATCCGGTATCTAAAGGGGTGTACTCTGTTGAGAAAACTAAATCTCAATTTGGTGAAGAAACTTCAACAATCCTTAAAGGACTACTTAAAGTTAGCGAGTTCAGTAACAAAAAATCATCAGTTGAATCTGAAAATTATATTAGACTTCTTCTATCGATTGCAGAGGATATACGTGTAGTATTCATTATGATTGCTCAGCATCTAAGAAAGATGAGAGAGGCGAAATATGCAACTAGTCCTGAACGACTCGATTTGTCTGTCGAGTCAACCTATCTTTATGCTCCTCTGGCTCACAGGCTAGGTTTTTATACTATAAAATCTGAATTAGAAGATCTTTCTTTGAAATATACCGACAGAGAAACGTATAATTTCATCGCTGGAAAATTGAATGAAACGAAACGTTCTAGAGATAAATATATTCAGGAGTTTATACTGCCTGTGAATGAGCGACTTGATAAAACTGGGTTTGAATATGATATAAAGGGGAGAACTAAATCGATAAACTCAATTTATAACAAGTTAAAGAAGCAGAAGATTGAGTTTGAAAATATATATGATCTTTTTGCAATTCGAATAATTCTGGATGCACCTTTAGAGTTGGAAAAAGCTCAGTGTTGGCAGATTTACTCAATAATAACTGATATGTATCAGCCCAATCCAAAAAGATTAAAGGATTGGTTGTCAATTCCAAAGAGTAATGGATATGAATCTTTACATATAACTGTAATGGGTCCAAATTCAAGATGGGTAGAGGTTCAGATTCGTTCCAAAAGAATGGATGAGATTGCTGAGCGTGGTTTAGCAGCTCATTGGAAGTATAAAGGTTTAAAAGGAGAATCAGATCTTGATGGCTGGCTTCAATCTTTAAGAGAGTCTATTGATGATAAAGAAACGAATCTCACTCAGAAACTTACCGACTTCAAACTAGATCTCTATGATGAAGAAATCTTTGTTTTCACTCCTAAAGGTGATCTTTTTAAATTGCCTAAAGGTGCAACAGTGCTCGATTTTGCATTTACAATACACTCAAAATTGGGTGCTACTTGTATGTCGGGTAGGGTAAATGGTAAAAATGTTCCAATAAAGCATGTTTTAAAAAGTGGTGATCAGGTGGAGATTAATGCATCGTCTCATCAAACGCCCAAACAGGATTGGCTTAATAGTGTAGTAACTTCTAAAGCTAAATCGAAAATCCGCCAATTGTTGAAAGAAGAGGCTAGTAAACAGGTGGATATAGCAAAGGAAACTCTTTCTCGAAGGATGAAAAATCGTAAAATAGAGCTTGATGATTCTCATCTGATGCATTTGATTAAAAAGCTGAGATATAAGACTGTTACTGATTTTTATGTGGATATCGCAAATGGCAAAAATGATGTTAACTGGATAATAGATCGTTATCTAGAGATAGAGAATAGGAGCAACGAAATAAGAGATACGCATACAACTGTAAGTGCGGAGGAGTTTACTTTAAAAACTTCAGAGTTGGATCATTTAAGTGCAGATGAACTAATTATTGATCAAAATCTTACGGGGATTGATTATAAATTAGCAAAGTGTTGTAATCCAATCTATGGGGATGAAATTTTTGGCTTTGTCTCTTCTCAAGGAATAAAAATACATAGAGTCAATTGTCCTAATGCACATGATCTTTTTTCACGTTTTGGTTACAGAGTAATAAAAGCACGATGGTCCGGTAAAACCAGCTCATCTAAATATACTATTGTACTTAGGGTTATAGGAAATGATCAGATTAATATTGTAACCAATTTGATGTCTATCATTTCTAAAGAAGATGGTGTTCAGATGAGATCAATTTCAATAGATTCCAATGATGGTCTTTTTCAAGGAAATATTGCTGTAATGCTTGCAAACACTTCAATGCTAGAACAACTTATTAAGAAACTAAAGGTTGTTAAAGGTGTAAAATCTATTACTAGGCTTAATTAATCAAATTTCATTAGACTTAATTAACCACTTTTGTTGATGGGGTTGACCATATTTATTGATTGGCTTTGTCCTGAACATCAGTTATCTCGTCCTCCACTTCAGGTTTATCTGCAGAAATTTCACTTTCATCACGTTCATCAGTTGATGCTTTTGTTTCTGTGGATTCAGGTATTACAAAAGTAGAAAGTAATTGCTGTACATATTCCTTTTCAAAATCTTCAGGCCTTAGCACCTCTTCTCCATATTTTAAAAGATCGATGTCTATTATTACTTTACCTTGGTATTTATCCTTTGGAGTACGTCCGACAGCCCTTTCTGTTTGTTTTATTTTGTCAATTATTTCTTCTTGTGGCATGTCGGTTTCAAAGCTGGCAAGAATATTTCGGAAAAGATATTTAAAACTATCATCTTCAGGTTCTGAAAGAATTGGCTCACTGAAAATGATTTCGGGAAAAACGTAAGAAAGCATGCGTTTGGCTTTATCTATATTTGTTTTTGCAAACGTATTGGACCCTATGCTAAGTAAAATTGTGTTCATACTGATAAATTGAAACACAAACATACGAAAAAAAAAGATTTTTGTAAGTCGTTTTCAAAAATCGATTAAATGTTTATACTAATTATTATTAATGGCTATATACATTTATTTAATATTTTTCTTGCGACGTCACCTGTTACATTGCGATTTTCTCCAAATGCAACACCACGTTCATTGAAACGATTTACAATTGTTTCAATAGTTTTTTCACCTACTCCTTCTTCAGAAAGTCTAGTTGTTAATCCAAGTGTGCGATAGAATTCTTCTGTTTTTTCGATTGCTTTATTTACTTTTTCTTCATCAGATCCTTCTTTAATATTGAATATCCTTTCACCATACTGAAGCAACTTATCAAATTTTTGGTCTTTTAATGCTTTTAATGTGCCAGGCATTACTATTGCGAGAGAATGACCATGAGTTAGGTTGTTCAATGCTGTCAGCTCATGCCCTATGTAATGGGTAGACCAATCCTGGGTTACACCCATCCTTATGAAATCATTCAGCGCTAGCGTAGCTGAAAGCATATAGTCGGCCATAAGATCATAATCTTTCGAGTTTTCTTTAATCTTAGGAGCAATTTCAATAATGGTCAAAAGCAATCCTTCAGCCCATCTGTCCATTATTCTTGATTGTCCGGGAGTTGTTATATATTGTTCTAGCACATGCGTATAAGCGTCAGCTAAACCACAAGCAATCTGATGCTCCGATAATGAGTATGTTACTTCAGGGTCAAGGATTGAAAATTGAGGGTAATCACCTCCAAAAGAGAGTTTTTCGTGTGTCTCTTCTCTTGTAATTACAGCTCCACCATTCATTTCTGACCCGGTAGCAGGCACCGTCATTACTGATGAAAAAGGAATTTGCTTATCAGCCTTCCCACTTAAAACTATATCCCATGCATCTGTTTCAGAAGCAATTCCGGCTGATATAAGCTTGGTTCCATCTAATACTGAGCCGCCACCTATCGCCAAAACATAATTAATATTATTTTCTTTACCTAGTTCTATAGCTCTTCTTAGAGTTTCGACACGTGGATTTGGTTCAATGCCCCAAAATTCAATATAATATCGTCCTTTAAGAGATTTTTTTACCTGATCATATACACCATTTTTTGTAACACTTCCACCTCCGTATGTTATCAAAAGATTCACGTCTTGTGGTATTAGCTCTGAAAGTTTTTCTATCTGTCCCTTTCCAAAAACCAGTTTTGTAGGATTCTGAAAAATAAAATTCTTCATATATTTTTTTAATTATTTTTGGTATCAATATAGACTAATCATTAAAACGATTATTTGTCCTACTTGTTCGATATATTTTATAGAAAAATATTTGAGAGCTGTTTTACATATTTTATTTGTTAATTAAATAACCAATCTAAACATTATTAGAATGGTAGTTATTGGGAGGATGACTCCTTTGATAGTGCTTATCAGGTATGTATGTGTAGTGATAGAAGTGTTGTGGCTGGTGAACATACCACGTTCATGATTGTTCAATAGAAAAATCAATAATGGAATATTCCAATTTAGAATTCAGAATTGCAAGGATTGATAGATTTAATTATTTAGCGCTAAAAAGCAAATTGATTGATTTATACATAGATACTTTTACAAAAGGAGAATATTCTCAGCATATAGATTTTAAGACTGCCGAAAGCACTATTGATGAATTAATAGAAAACGGTTTTGGAAATATTGTATTGTACGATACTCAACTAATAGCATTTGCTCTTGCAACAAAACTTCTGAATGATAAAGAGTTTCCATTAAATGATATCAATAATATTCAAGTTGATAATGCAATTTACATTGCTGAAGTTGTAGTGAACAATAATTTTAGACGAAAAGGTTTAGCTACTGCTTTAATAAATAGCCTGTTATACATTGAAGATAATAATTATACAGGTGCAGTAATTCGTGTATGGGAAAATAATGTTCCTGCTCTCAAACTGTATAAAAAGCTTGGATTTAAACATATAGCTGATATTATACAAAATAAAAAGAGTTCACCATTTGATGAGTTTCAAATGAGAAAAATATATTTGTACAAAAAACTTACATCTTAAAATATGAATGACTTAATTACTAAAACTATAGATTTACGCTCAGGATTATCTGACGAGAAAAAAAGAGAAATACGAGATTACTTCTTAAAGACATGGACGATAGATGAATTGCTGTACACACAGTTAAAATCAGATGATATATTCTTCAAAAGGGGAGATCCATTGAGGCATATTATTTTATTTTATTTAGGACATACTGCAGCTTTTTATATTAATAAGCTTTTCCTTGCTAAGATTATAGACCATCGAGTGAATCCTAGATTTGAGTCAATATTTGCAATCGGAGTGGATGAAATGAGTTGGGATGATCTAGATAATAATCACTATAACTGGCCTTTAGTAGATGAGGTTCGTGTATATCGTGATGAGGTTAAGAAAGTAATTCTTGATATAATAGACAATACTACTCTTGAAATGCCAATTGATTGGAATAGTCCATTCTGGATTATAATGATGGGTATTGAGCATGAGAGAATTCATCTGGAAACATCTTCTGTATTGATTCGTCAACTTCCGCTGAGTGATTTAAAAATGGGTTTATTTGGTGAGCGTTGTCTTGCAACAGGTGATGCTCCTGAAAATGAGCTGGTACCTATAAGTGGATCTACAATGAGTTTAGGTAAGCCTAAGGATTATCCGCTATACGGCTGGGATAACGAGTATGGTAGTTATGAAGAAGAAGTTATCGAATTTGCAGCTGCTAAGTATCTTACATCTAATAAAGAATATCTTGAGTTTATTGAGGATGGAGGTTATGATAATGAAAAATATTGGACAGAGGAGGGATGGAATTGGCGAAACTTTAAACAGGCTGCGATGCCTTTATTCTGGAGAAAGGATGAAAAAGGATATTATCTTCGTCTGGTAGCTGAAGAGATCTCTATGCCGTGGGATTGGCCTGTTGAAGTAAATTATCTTGAAGCAAAGGCGTTTTGTAATTGGAAGAGCATAAAAACAGGTAAAAACTTCCGTTTACCAACTGAAGCGGAGTGGTATCGCTTACATGAAGTAGCTAAATTAACTGAGGTAACAGAGTGGGATAAGGCACCAGGTAATATTAACTTAGAGTATTTTACTTCACCTTGTCCTGTAAACATGTTTGAACAAGGGCCTTTATTTGACGTGATAGGGAATGTATGGCAATGGACAGAAACACCTATAACAGGTTTTCCAGGGTTTAAGGTACATCCTATGTATGATGATTTTTCGACACCTACATTCGATGGTAAACATAATCTCATTAAAGGTGGTTCGTGGATCTCAACAGGCAATGAGGCATCAATACATTCTCGATATGCATTTAGGAGACATTTTTATCAACATGCCGGTTTTAGGTATATTGTGTCAGACGCTCCTTTGAAAATTCAGCAAGCAGATTATGAAACAGATGAGGAGGTGACACTTTCTTGTGAGGATAATTGGGGTGATGCATACACTGACAATCATAATCTTTCAATACAATTGTCTTTGATTATAAATGATTTATTGGATAATAATGGTGATTATAGGATATTAGATCTTAATGCAGATACGGGACGTTTAGCTTTTGAACTTGCGAGAAGTTTTAAGAATGTTACTGCACTTGATTTTACTGCTCGAATGATACGTATCCCAATTCAACTTCAGGAGCAGGGGTATGTTCGTTATACAATGAAGGATGAAGGGGAACTTGTGTTTTATCGTGATATTGTGTTGGATGATTTCAATCTGACTGAAGTAAAGGACCATATATTGTTTATGCAGGCAGATGCTATGAACTTGAAAGAAAACTATTCAGGGTATGATTTGATTGTAGTTCCTTCTTTACTGGAAGATCTTAGTGATCCAAAAATGTTTTTATCTAAAATTCATACCAGACTAAATGATGGAGGTTATCTCGTAATCGCTTCTGATTATGAGTGGGATTCTAAAAAGACTCCTCGTGATAAATGGCTTGGTGGTTTCAAGCAAGATGGAGAGCCGGTTACTTCTTTAGATGGAATAAGTTCTGTGTTGGATAGTAACTTTATACTGTTTAAAGATCCACAAGAAATTATACAAATGAAGAAGAAATCATCAAGATTAACAGAAAAAAGAATAATCCAAGTAACAATCTGGAGAAAAAATAGATTTAGTTAAACCACCTGGTTAGTGCGCTGAAGATATTCTCATTACGCTTCCATTCAATAATTTCTGAGGCAGTTGGTGCGAACACCTTGAGTCCTTTGTGAACAATACTGACAGTAACATCTCTGTCAGTAAAGATAGGCTCACCGTCAATATGTATTAATCCGGGACTTTCTCGCTTGATACGGATTTTACGGGTAAGTAAAGTGGTCATTTTACTATTCTTATCAATATTTTTTGTGAAAAGCTGTATTGTTGTTTGTGGTATTTCTAAAGCGTTCAGCGGTTTTAAAATAGAAACATTCATCTTACCATCATCCATACTTGCATTGGGAGCAATATATGCTTCATTACCGTACTGGGAAGTATTGGCACAAGTTAGAATGAAGGCTTTATCTTTAAAAGTTCCTTCATCATAGGTTATTTCATACTCTTCAGCCTTGAAATCTACAACACTTTCAAGCACATTTCTAACATATCCTAATGGTCCCCTTCTTTTATCTTCAGCAAATTTTCCACTTACAAAAGCATCAAAACCAAAGCCACAGGTACAAAAAAAGACCTGTTCATTAGCTATACCGTAATCTATTGTACGTGTGTTTGCATTTAGTATTATATCAAGAGCTTTTTCTATATCAATAGGTATGCCTAAATCTCTTGCAAGTCCGTTGCCTGAGCCTAAGGGTAATATACCTAATGTGATATCAGTATTTATCAGCTCTCTGGCAATTTCATTAACTGTACCATCACCACCAGCAGCAATCACATATTTGAACTTTTCTTTTACCGCTTGACGTGTAATTTCTGTAGCATGTTCAGGGTAACCAGTAACCCGAATTATAAGATCTTGTTTATTCTGATCTATTGCCGCTGCCACCTCTTCAGGTATATTTTTTTTGGATTCAGTCCCTGAAACAGGGTTAATTATTAAGCATACTTTTTCTTTTACCATATATTTTCAAGCCCAATTTTATAAAAAATATCAGGGATTATAAGTAAAACAAAGATAACTCTATTTTGTTTTTTAGACTTAATTATTTGTCCTTTAAGGCTCAGTTGAGTATTTTTGCTGACAAAAAATGAAGGTATTGAATAAACCTGATGGTTTAATTTTAGATATGGACGGTACACTTTGGGATAATGTTGATACATATGCTAAAGCTTGGACTGCAGGCCTCGAAAAGTGTGGTTATAATAAAATAATCACTAGAGATGATATTATTGGCTTGATGGGTAAAGAAGCTAGAATAATGCTAAATGTTTTGTTGCCTGAATGGAATGAAGAAAAGAAAAATTCACTGTTTACAGCTGTAATAGAATCTTATAAGGAGTTTGTGCCTGTTATGAAACCACATATATATGATGGAGTATTGGAAGGATTAACATTCCTTTCTGAAAATTATAAGTTGTTCTTGTTAAGTAATTGTGAAAAAGATGGTTTAATTCGCTTTATGAATTACACTAAAACTAATCATCTTTTTACTGATTTTATGGAACATGGTATGAACCTTATGCCGAAACATTATAATATACAACTGCTTGTGGATAAACATAATCTTCAATCTCCTATATATGTTGGAGATACAGACTCTGATAGTATCGAGTCTTCTAAAGTAAATGTACCATTTGTTTTTATGACATATGGATTTGGGCATACTGAAAATTATTATTTGAAATTCGAATCATTTAATGATTTGGTTCAGTATTATTTAAATCTAGCAAACAACCATAAATAAATCACATGAAATCAGCATTTATTTTAATAATTATTGCTGTTTATTTTGGTGTGCTAATGTTAATATCACACCTTACAAGTCGAAAAGGCTCTGGTAATGATGAGTTCTTTCGTGCCAATAAATCTTCGAAATGGTATATAGTAGCTGTAGCAATGATTGGGACATCAATCTCAGGCGTCACTTTTGTTTCAGTTCCTGGTATGGTGCGTAACCTTGATATGTCATATATGCAAATGGTATTTGGCTTTTTCTTTGGTTATCTGATTATTGCTTATGTATTGTTGCCTCTTTATTATAAGTTAAATTTAACAACAATTTATGGTTATCTCGATCAACGCTATGGTTCCAAATCGTATAAGACGGGAGCATGGTTCTTTTTAATTTCGAAAATTGTTGGTGCTGCTGCAAGATTATATCTTGTTGCTTTTATTTTACAGAGTCTGGTATTTGATGCTTGGGGCGTTCCATTTGTAGTTACTGTTGTAGGTATAATACTGATAATATGGCTATATAGTCATAAAAGTGGAGTAAAGACTATTATTTGGACCGATTGGTTACAAACACTACTTTTTATTACAGCGCTTGTTCTTATTGTATGGCAGGTTAGTTTTCGTTTGAATTTTGATTTTGGAGGAGTTGTAAACGCGATTAGTGAAAGTTCGCATTCTAAGATATTTGTTTTTGATGACTGGATAAGTACGCAGAACTTTTTTAAACAGTTTTTTAGCGGTGTGTTTATCACTATTGTAATGACCGGTCTTGATCAGGACCAGATGCAAAAGAATCTTACAATACGAACATTGAAGGATGCTCAAAAAAATGTTGTCTCCTATGGTTTTGCATTTGTGCCAATCAATTTTTTATTTCTAAGTTTGGGAGTGTTATTACTAATATTTGCTGAACAAAATGCAATAGCAATGCCAGATATTTCTGATGAAATATTACCTATAATTGCAAGTGAATATTTGGGATCAGTTGTTCTGGGTATATTTGTGGTAGGAATTGTTGCAGCTGCTTTTTCTAGTGCTGACTCAGCTCTAACAGCTCTTACAACTTCTTTCTGTGTAGATATTCTAAACATGAAAGCGATCTCACAGAATAAAGAACAAGAGAAAAGAGATATAAAAACGCGCCGCGTTGTTCATGTAGCAATTAGTGCTGTATTTGTGCTTATTATTTTATTAATTCAGACTATTGGATCTGACAGTATAATTAATGCTATCTATAAATTGGCGTCTTATACATATGGGCCATTACTTGGACTTTATTTATTTGGTCTATATACTAAGGTTAAACCAACAGATAAATATGTTCCTTTTGTTGCAATTGCAGCACCAATAATCTGTTTTGCAATCGAAAATTTTATGATGCAGTTTTTCAATTATCGTGTTGGTTATGAGTTGTTATTGTTGAATGGATTAATAACAGGCTTAGGACTCTATGCAATTTCTGTTAGAAATAGGTGTAAATTGGCTTAAAATTAAAAAATAGTGAGTTAAATATCAATTTTAAAAGTTTTGCTAACATTTACAGCACTAACGGTATGAAAAGACTAGTTGAATAGCATAATTTATTATATAGTAAAATAATTATATTGACGAGCAAATTACATAGAAGAACTAACTACGAAATGATATTTATTACATATAAGAACTAATTGTATTACAACAGTCTAATGACTTAGAATTAAAAAATATAATAATGATTATAAAATCAGCGGAATTTATTATTAGTAATAGTGACTATAACATGTGTCCACAGGATGGTAAACCTGAATATGCTTTTATTGGTCGCTCAAATGTAGGTAAATCCTCTTTAATTAATATGCTAACTAACCGTAAAGGGCTGGCTATGACTTCTTCAACTCCAGGAAAAACACTGCTGATTAATCATTTCCTCATTAATAAGCAGTGGTATTTAGTAGATTTACCCGGTTATGGTTATGCGAGAAGAGGCAAGGAAGGACGAGAAAAAATAAGACAAATAATTGAAGATTATATACTTGAACGTGAACAGCTTATAAACCTGTTTGTACTGATTGATTCTCGTCATGAACCTCAAATAATTGATCTAGAGTTTATGGAATGGTTGGGAGAAAATGAAATTCCCTTTTCAATAGTTTTCACGAAAGCTGATAAGATGGGGTCTGTTCGTCTTCAGCAAAATATTTCTATATATAAAGAGAAATTAAAAGAATCATGGGAAGCATTACCACCAGTTTTTACTACCTCTTCTGAAAAAAGACAGGGTAGGGAAGAACTACTGAATTATATCAATTCGATCAATAAGGAAATCTCATAAATATATTTATTTTATCCATTCCTTTTATAGAAAATTCCACTTAAAAACTAATTATTTAGTATTTCCCTAATGTTCCGCCTACAATATCAAGTAGCTCGTTTGTGATCGATTCTTGTCGCAGTTTGTTGTATTCTCTTGTTAACTCTTCTATAAGATTGTCTGCATTATCATTGGCAATCTGCATCGCAGTAGTTCGGGCTGCATGTTCAGATGTTAGTGAATCAACATGTGTTGTAAAAAGTTTAGTTTTAAGTACTTTAGGTATTAATTTATCTAAAATAGTAAGCTTGTCAGGTTCTATTATGTAATCAAGATTAAAATTTTTGTTTTCACTATTTTCATATAATTCCTTTAAATTTGATTCAACACCTGTCCGCAGCTCAATTGGTAAAAATGGCTCGTGCATAACTACCTGTGTACCCTTGCTTTTAAAATGGTGATATATTAATTCAACACGGTCGATTTCATTTTTAAGAAATAAATCCATAAGTTCGCCAGCAACTTGTTGAGCAATATCATAGGAGGGATTATTGCTGATTTTAGAGTAATCAGCAGATGATTGCATATTCATTTTAGCTAGTGCTTTAGCTACTTTAGAACCAAAAGTGTAAATAAGAATATTTTCTTTGCCTAATGGAAGATATGAATTTATAACCAGCGCAAGCTTTTCTGCTATATTACTGTTGAACCTTCCCGCTAAACCAGTATTAGATGAAAAGACTATAATTGCAACTCGTTTGATATTGCGTTTATTATTAAAGGGAGTGGTGAAATTTTCCTCCTGACTTAGAAACATATTAAGGAGCTGGCTTAGTTTCTCTTCATAACGATATAAGTTATGAATAATGTTTTGAGTTTTTTGCAGTTTTGCAGAAGATACCATCATCATTGCAGTAGTAATCTTCTGTGTAGATTTTACAGATTGAAGCCTACTCTTTATTTCTTTAAGTTGAGCCATAATATTTACAACATAGATTGAATTGTGTCATAGGCAACACTCTCAATTATTTTTCCTATTTCATCACTCATTACACCTTTACTCAAAGGATCAAGAACATCCTCCTTATGGGTTAATTCTAATGATGTAAGAAATTCTTTTTCAAATTCAAGTACTCTTTCTAATGGAATGTTTTTTAATAATCCGTGCGTGCCGCAGTATAATACAGCTATCTGTTTTTCAACACTAATAGGAGAATGAACAGGCTGTATAAGTAATTGTTCATTCTTCTGACCTTTATCGATTACCATTGTTGTTACAGAATCCATATCACCACCAAATTTTGAAAAAGCGGCTAACTCTTGATATTGTGCCTGGTCCATTTTAAGTGAACCTGCAACTTTTTTCATCGCTTTTATTTGTGCATTGCCACCTACACGAGAAACTGAGATTCCTACGTTAATAGCAGGGCGTATTCCTTTATTATATAGGTCAGACTCTAAAAATAGTTGTCCATCAGTAATGGAGATCACATTTGTAGGAATATAAGCGGATACGTCACCAGCTTGTGTTTCAATAATAGGTAGAGCAGTAAGTGAACCTCCACCTTTTACTTTTCCAATCAGACTCTCAGGTAAATCATTCATATGTGTTGCTACTTCTTCTTGAACAATAATATTGGCTGCCCTTTCAAGAAGTCGTGAGTGTAGGTAAAATATGTCACCTGGATAAGCCTCACGACCTGAAGGGCGACGAAGTATGAGAGAAACTTCACGATAAGCAACGGCTTGTTTAGATAGATCATCATAAACAACTAACGCATGTCTTCCAGTATCACGGAAATACTCTCCAATTGCAGCACCGGCGAAAGGAGCAATATAACGCATAGCTGCTGAGTCTGAACCACTTGCCGAGACAATGATTGTGTAGTCCATAGCTCCGTGATCCTTTAGAGTTTTTAAAATGGATGCAACTGATGAACCTTTTTGACCAATGGCAACATAAATACAATAAACTGGATCTCCCTGTTCAAAATTCTTTCTTTGATTAAGTATAGTATCTATGGCAATACTCGTTTTACCTGTCTGTCGGTCTCCAATAATCAGCTCTCGTTGTCCGCGACCTATTGGAATCATTGCATCAACAGCTTTTAAACCTGTTTGTAGTGGTGTGTCTACAGGCTGTCGATATACTACTCCCGGAGCTCTTCTTTCGAGAGGCATTTCAAACAGTTCACCTTTTATAGGTCCTTTTCCGTCAATCGCTTCACCTAAAGGTGATATTACACGTCCAAGCATACCTTCACCAACAAATATTGAGGCAACACGACCTGTCCTTTTAACAGTAAAACCCTCTTTTATTTCACTTGAAGTACCAAAAAGAATTGCACCCACATTGTCTTCTTCAAGATTCATAACGATTGCCTGCATACCATTATCGAACTCCAACAACTCGTTTGATTCAGCATTCCGAAGTCCAAAAATACGAACAACGCCATCACTAACACTAATGACTGTTCCTATTTCATCGAACTTTACATCAGTATCAAATTCCTCAAGTTGCATTCTAAGCACTTCAGAAACTTCACTAACTTTTATTGAATTATTTGCCTTTGTCATTATTTTCTATTTTCACTAATACCACTCTATGCATTTTCTGTATTCTCTCTTTTTATTTTACTCTTAATACGGATTAATTTACCTGATATACTTGCATCCCATCGATAATCATCTAAATGTAATACAAAGCCTCCTATTATTTCGGGATCTACGATAGATTCAATTTCCAAATTTTCTCCAACAATATCACTTATACGTGAAATAAATTTCTCCTCATTTGCTTTGTTTATTGGAACTGCCGTTATAAGCTTTCCATACTGTATATTAAACCTTTGCCGGTAAAGATCTATATAACGAAGTGCTATATTTACAATTACTTCTTCCCTTTCATTCTTTAATATCAGATTGATCATTTTGTCTAAAGATGAAGGAACATCTTTTCCGATAGATGTGAATAAAATTTTCTTTTTATTCTGTCGTGAAATTGCAGAATTTGCGAGAGAGTTTCGTAAAAGGGGTACTTGCATATAAACTTCGGAAAAAGTCTTTAGTATTTCGTATACCTCTTTCTCTTGATGTGAAACAGAAGCAAAATCCAACAATGCAGTAGCGTAACGCGTTGAAATTAATCCCCTATTCATATTGCCATTTAGGATTTAGATATTTCAATTTCGTCAAGTAACCGATCAATCATGTTCAGCTGTTCTTCATCATTATCGAGCTTCTCTCTTAGAATTTTTTCTGCGAGACTTACCGACATGATTGTAACCTCACTTTTAATAGATCTTATAGCTTGATCTTTCTCTAATTGTATTTGCTCTCGTGCCTCATCAATCATTTTTTCTGTTTCTAGACTTGCTTTTTCATACGCTTCCTGAAGAATAGTTTCTTTAAGTCTAGATGTCTCTTTTAAAATAGCATTTTGCTTTTTTCGTGCATCGGCTAAAATACTGGCTCCAGTTTCTTTAACTTTGGTCAGTTCCTCATTTGCTTCCCGGGCAGATTTCAATGATTCTTCGATATAATTAGTTCTTTTTTCCACCGCTTTCATAATAGGAGGAAATGCAAATTTTGCTAAAATAAGAACTACTATTCCGAATGATAGAGACATCCAAATTACTAATCCGGGATCGGGAGTTAAAAGCCACATATGTTAGATTTTAAAGAATAAAACCGCAAACTACAATTGCAAAAAGAGCTACACCTTCTATAAGAGCGGCTGAGATAATCATTGTTGTTCTAATATCTGAACCGGCTTCGGGTTGACGAGCGATACCGTCAAGGGCAGATTTGCCTATTTGTCCTATTCCTACTGCGGCAGCAATAACAGCTATTGATACACCAATTGCAGCTCCTAATGATCCTATCGAACTGCCTGTTTGTAATAACACTGATAATAATTCCATAATCTATATATTTTATATTAATATTTTATATTTTACTTTTTATATTGTCTGTTATCTGTATGTTTTTCTCAACTATCAATTCTTTGTTATTAGGATCTAATTTTTTCTCTCTTGCTAATCCAATAAAAACTGAAGAGAGTAGTGTAAACACATATGCTTGAATAAAGGCAACCAGTAGTTCCACGAATTCAATAAAAACAGTGAAAATTACTGAAACAATAGACATAGATGTATTAATTGTCGGACCTAAGCTTACGGTTACAAACACCAATGATGTCAATCCAAGAACTATTGCATGCCCCGCCATGATATTTGCAAAAAGACGAATCATTAAAGCAAAAGGCTTAGTGATAGTTCCAACCAGCTCAATAATCTGCATAAGTGGAAATGGTACTTTCAGCCAAACCGGAGTATCAGGCCATATTAAGTCCTTGTAATATTTTTTTGATCCAGTTAGATTGATTACAAGAAAAGTGCCTACAGCTAACACCAAGGTTACTGATATATTTCCTGTTACATTTGCACCTCCCGGAAATATTGGTAGCAAACCTAATAGGTTATTAAAGAAAATAAAGAAGAACAATGTCAGCAAGTATGGAGAATAACGTTTGTAATCTTCACCTATTGCCGGTTTAATTAATTCATCATTAATCATCAGTATAAACATCTCCATCATACCTACAAACCCTTTTTGAGGAGCCATAGGATTTCGTTTAATTGAGTTAGACACGCCTAAAATAATAATTATAAGAATTAATGAACTAAGCATTAGCGATGCTGCATTTTTTGTAATAGAAAGATCAAACGGTCGTGTAATTTCTTCTGTAATTGATTTTTCTACTATTTTTCCTTTAAATTTGCCCTCTGTTGCAATCACAAAGCCCTTGTAGATGCTACCATTATTATGTAATTTTGAAGAAAGAAATATATGCCATCCTGTTGTTTTGCTATATAGTATTATCGGTAGAGGTATAAAAACATCCCTTTTATCATTGCTAAAAAGATGCCACTCGTATGAGTCGGCTAGATGATCAAGTATAAGTTCTTTTACATTTAATTCCTCTTCAGAATTTATATCTTTAACTATTACTTCCTGATATGCATCTTCTACGGCACTATTTACAGTAGTATAAGAAAATAAAAAAAATAAAAGTATTACTAGCTTCATAAATCTATACGATCGTGGTCATTTGGTTGCTTATCCTGTTCTTTCATATATTTAATATACTTCTCCATTTTCAGATAGATAAAAGTCTCCCATATCAGACTAATGAGATAGAAAATAATAAATATTATAGCAAAATTTTTAATATTAGGTTTGTGTATAAACCAGTACAGTAGGATGATGCCAAATGATACAAATATTTTTATCATTCTAATTAACATATACAAATTCACTAAATGAACAGGTTTATCCAATGGAGTTCGTCTAAACATAAAAATAAAAATCAAACCTATTATATAGAAAAATAACGGAATGACAAAATAACCTTTAACCACCATATCTGGCAGAAATAGTTTAATTATAAGCCATACTCCTATTCCTGCTAGTAGAATCATGGCTGTATGAAATATCAAAAAATATTTCGTTAACTTATTCATTCTGTTTCACATTCTTCTTAATTGATTCGATGCAGACAGTTATATTATTATTACTTACTTCTACAAAACCGTCAGTTATTGCCATCTCTTTAATACGACCTTCTGTCGAGAATTTAAGTATACCTTTTGTTAATAACGATATAAGCGGAGCATGATTGTTTAATATTTGAAACGGACCCATATCACCTGGCAAAGTTACGGAATCAACTTCACCTTTAAAATAGCTTTTTTCGGGACTTATAATTTCCAGTTTCATAATAACCAAATCTTAGTAAATCATTTTTCGCTGCTCTGTTTTATCAGCTTATCTCCTTTTTCAATTGCTTCTTCAATTGTCCCAACATTCATAAATGCAGACTCAGGATATTGATCTGTCTCACCAGTAAGAATCATATTAAACCCTTTGATGGTGTCTTTAATAGGGACCATTACTCCCGGTTGTCCCGTATATTGTTCTGCCATGAAAAATGGCTGTGATAGAAAACGCTGTACTTTACGGGCACGGTTGACAGTTAGCCTGTCTTCATCAGAAAGTTCTTCCATCCCAAGAATAGATATTATATCCTGCAACTCTTTATAGCGCTGCAATATCTGTTTAACACGCATGGCTGTAACATAATGATCATCACCAACTATTGATGGTTCTAATATGCGTGATGATGATTCTAATGGATCAACAGCCGGATAAATTCCAAGTGCAGCTATCTTACGACTTAACACAGTAGATGCGTCAAGATAACTAAATGTGGTTGCAGGTGCAGGGTCTGTAAGGTCGTCTGCCGGCACATAAACTGCCTGAACTGATGTTATAGACCCATATTTTGTTGATGCAATTCTCTCTTGTAGGGTACCCATCTCAGATGCCAGTGTTGGTTGGTAACCTACAGCAGAGGGCATTCGTCCCAGAAGAGCTGAAACCTCTGAACCTGCTTGAACAAAGCGGAATATATTGTCAATAAACAGCAATGTGTCGCTACCTTCACCACCGTTATCACGGAATGACTCAGCAACGGCGAGGCCGGTAAGTGCAACTGATGCACGAGCACCGGGGGGTTCGTTCATTTGACCGAAAACTAAGGTTGTTTGAGATTCTTTAAGTTTTTCGTAATCTATTTTACTTAAATCCCACTTACCTTCATCCATACCCTTCTTAAATTCTTTGCCATATTTGATAACTCCAGACTCAATCATTTCACGCAAAAGATCATTTCCTTCACGAGTTCGCTCACCAACTCCGGCAAAAACTGAATAGCCTTTGTGTCCTTTGGCTATATTATTGATAAGTTCCATTATTATAACTGTCTTGCCTACGCCTGCACCACCAAAAAGACCTATCTTGCCTCCTTTTAAGTAAGGCTGGAGAAGGTCTATTACCTTAATTCCAGTGTGAAGTATTTCTTCTGTGGTGGTCAGATCCTCAAATTTAGGTGCTTCACGATGTATAGGATATTGATTATCGCGGCTCAGACCCGAAAGTCCATCAATAGGTCTACCTACAACATTGAGTAATCGCCCTTTAATCTGTTCTCCTACAGGAACACTTATTGGTCGTCCTAATGCTTTTACTTGTAGTCCACGTTTCAAACCGTCAGTTGACTCCATTGATACAGCACGTACAATATTCTCTCCTATGTGTTGCTGCACTTCTAGAAAAACTTCTTGCCCATCATTACGTTTAACATATAATGCATCGTTAATGGCGGGTAATTTGATCTTCTCTGAATTTATAAATTCAAAACGAACATCAACAACAGGACCTATAATTTGGGATATTTTCCCTATTAAAACCTGCATAATAAATAATAATGAAATTTTAATCAGCAGAGGCTGATATAGACAAAGGTATTAAATTATATTGAACAAAAAAATGAGCCACAAGCGAGAATCGAACTCGCGACCTATGCGTTACGAATGCATTACTCTACCGTCTGAGCTATTGTGGCAAAGGATATAATAGAAATAAAAAACGGGAAACAAATAATACTTCCCGTTTTTTTTATTTAATAATTTTTAAACTGTCAGAATTTAGCTGATTCTCCTTTTCTATTAAGAATAAGATAAGCAATGGGAGCACCAACAAATATACTAGTTATTGTTCCTGCAATAACTCCTATCATCATTGCAAACATAAAACTCCTTACTACATCGCCACCGAAAAATAGGATACATATAATTACTACTATAGTACTCAAGCTAGTATTAATAGTACGAGACAGTGTTGCATTTAAAGAATCATTAAACAGATCTAGTAACCCGCGTTTAGGATAGAGTTGTTTGGATTCTCTTATACGGTCAAATATAACTACCTTATCATTAATAGAGTAGCCAACAACAGTAAGTATGGCTGCAACAAATGTTTGGTCTAATTCCATTGAAAAAGGCATAATTTTCCAAAGAAGAGAATAAAGACCAATTACTGCGAAAGTGTCAATAGCAAGTGCAGTTATGGTACCAACTGAGAACGCCCAGTTGCGGAAGCGAATAAGAATATATAGTCCCATACATATTAATGCTAAGAATAGAGCTATAAATGAGCTTCTTAGCATATCTTCTGCAATACTTGGTCCTACTTTTTGTGAACTTTGTATATGATCGTCAATATTGTTTCCGGGAGTAATAAATTCTGTTAGACTAACTCCTAACAGGTTACGTAATTCTCTTTCCACATTTTCTCCATCCTCTTCAATCATAAAGTTGGTAGAAACTCTAACCTGATTGCTTGCCCCAATAGTAATTACTTTTACTGATTCATCGAAATGAGGAACTAATGCTTCATGAATCTCACTTACTCTAACCGGTTGATCAAATCTAATTATATAATTACGACCACCTGTAAAGTCGATGCCTGAGCTTAAGCCAAATACAAACAATGAGATAATACTAATAACAACAAAGGTGGCAACTCCTATATTAACCTTTTTACTGTTTTGAATGAAGTTAAACTTAAAATCTTTGAATATAGTTCTCGAGAAAGCTGAGTTGAAATTTAAATTTAACCATTTCCCTTTAGACATCATTGTCTCGTATAGTAGACGAGCTAAGAATACTGATGTAAGGAATGATGCTGAGATACCAATAATCAGAGTAACAGCAAATCCTCTAATTGCTCCTATACCAAAAAAAGCAAGAATAACACCTACTATAATGGTTGTCAGGTTAGCATCAAAAATAGCTGAGAATGCATTTTTATATCCATCTTCAAGAGCACGGCGCAATGTTTTACCTGTAGCAAGTTCTTCTTTTATACGCTCATTAATAAGAACATTAGCGTCCATCGCCATTGCAAGTGATAAAATCATAGCTGCAATACCGGGTAGAGTGAGTACGGCTTGGAAAGCGGCTAAAACACCTAAAGTAAAGAAGAAGTTGAGAAGTAAAGCACCATTGATAACCATACCTGGTATAAAACCATATAATATGCATGTGAAAACGAATAACACCAACAGTGCAATAAGAAACGATATAAACCCATCTTTAATTGCTTCTTGTCCTAACGAGGGACCAACAATATCTTCCTGAACTATACTAATGCCAGCCTGCATTTTACCTGATTTTAATACGTTCTCAAGGTCTTGTGCTTCCTGTGGTGAGAAATCACCTGATATGGATGAGCG
>CAZURM010000020.1:24148-27857 GCA_964622945.1 uncultured Proteiniphilum sp. | reverse complement strand
AAAGATGCTAATGATGTATTAAACTACAAGAACTCAGCAGGTCAATCTGTTTTACCTTATGCTATTACAGATGCTGAGGATCTTAATGCAGACGCTTGGATTGGTAGATATATGGTCGAAGACACTAATAATGATGGATTTATTAATGCTGAAGACAGAAAAATTATTGGTAATCCGCATCCTGATCTAACAGGTGGATTAAACGTAAACCTAAATTATAAAAACTTTGATTTAGGAACTTATCTATATTTCTCTTTAGGTAACGATATTTTCAGACATTACATGTATTATACTCACTTCGCTGCTCTTCAGAGTGCTTACTCAAGAGACAGACGTGACAACTCATGGCACCCAGTTACTAATCCTAATGGTATCTACCCACTTTATGCTGGTAGTGGAGGAGAAGGAACAGAAGCTGCTAATGAGGCACACTCACAGTACATACAGGACGGTTCATATCTGAGAATGCAAACACTAACATTAGGATACACATTACCTACAGCTTTGGTTAATCGTATTTCATTAGATAGAGTTCGTATCTATGCACAAATGTCGAATGTATTTACACTAACTAAATATGAAGGTTTAGATCCTGAAATGCGTAGTACAAGTGACCGTAACAGAGGAGTTGACTATGGATCATATGGTGTTCCACGTCAATACATACTTGGAGTGAATATTTCATTTTAAGATTAATAATTAAATCAGAATAAAAAATAGATAATATGAGAAAATATTTTATATATTCAATAATTCTATTGTTTGTAATGAGTGCTTGCTCGGATTTCCTAGATGTACGTGCTGTGGGATCTGTTGACGAGAACACTCTGGCAAACCAATTTGGAGTAGATTTAGCAACAAATGCGGTCTATGCCTCATTCCATCAAACAGGTTATTTCGATAGAACTTTATCGAACTATGCTTATGGTGACGTGATGGGTGGTAGTGCTAATAAAGGGTCCACATTTAATGACCAATCAGACTTTACTAACCTTGAAACATATAGTTTTACAACTGACAACGGCTATCTTTACAATAAATGGGGTAGTGTGTATGATGGTGTGTTTAAAGCTAATAATTTGATGAACATTGCATCAAAAGTTGAAGAAGAACTTTCTGCAATTCAAGGTGAATCAAAAGATTATTTCACAGAAACTATGGCACAGGGTCGCTTTTTTAGAGGTTTTTGGCATTTCGAAGGTATTAAAACTTTCGGTGCTGCTATACCTTACGTAGGAAGTGAAGAGTTTGCAACCTCAGTAAACCCTGAAGTTTCAAACGTTGATGAGTCAGGTAGCTACATCTATATTTGGGACAAGGTAGTTGCAGATTTACAGTATGCTTACGACAATCTACCCGACACTTGGGCTGCTGATAAAGGTCGTATAAATAAATGGGCTGCAGGTGCTTTATTAGCTAAAGTGAAAGCTTATCAATCTTCTCCTTATAATGGAAAGAATGGTACTTCAAACAAATGGGGTGAAGTGAGAACATTGCTTGAAACTATTATAGCAAATGGTAAAGATAATAACGGTACAAGCTATAAACTAGCTGAGAGTTATGAATCTCTTTTCATTGCCGGTGAAAGTGACTGGACAGGTGAGTCTGTTTTAGATATTCAGATGGCTATTTCAGGAACTCAATCAAACACCAACTCTATTAACGGAACTTCTCACATTGGTATGTCAGGAGCGTTAGGAACTGGTGGATGGGGATTCTATCAACCTTCATATGAAATGGCAAACTCCTACATTGTAAATGCTAGCGGTTTACCATACCTTGATAAAGGTTACCAGAATCTTGCTACTCTAACTGTTTTAGATGGTACTAAACCTAAAACTGATCTTACAGTATTTACAGACCCTCGTTTGGATGTTTCTGTAGGTCGCTATAATGTACCTTACTGGGATTGGAGCATTCCTACAATTACTGACGGATGGATTAGAGATGTTGGTAATGGTGGACTATATCTGAATAAAAAGAATATTCCAAAGAAAGCTGATAAAGGTAGTTTAAGTGTATCAACTGTTACAGGTTCTTCAGCTAAAAACTTCCACCTACTTCGTTATGCCGATGTATTATTATTATATGCTGAGGCTCTTATCGAAACAGGTGATCACCAAAGTGCAATGGGTCCAATCAATGAGGTGCGCGCACGTGCAGCAAATTCATATATTAAAGCTGCTGATCCAGCAACAATGGAAGAGACAACATCTCCATATGTATTAGAGGATTTGGTGAATGGTGAAACATTAGCTGATGCTGCTGCTAACTATAGGATAGGTGTTTATCCTGCATCTCAATTTGCTTCAAAAGAAAGCGCTACAGAAGCTTTAAGATTTGAACGTAAATTAGAACTTTCTATGGAAGGACACAGATGGTATGATTTAGCAAGATGGGGTATTATTGCAAGTGAGTTGAACAACTACGTTGCTTATGAAAAACAATATCTGCCTAAATTTACTAACTCGGTTTATAACGAAGATTGGGTAACACTTCCAATTCCTTATAACCAAATTATTACTATGCAAGGTGTTCTTGTTCAGAATGAAAACTGGAAATAATTAAAAAATCATAAATAAACACCAAGGTTACTCCTGGATAACAAGTTTTTCGTAAGTTTGTTATCTAGGTTGTAACCTAATAAACAAAATTTTTAATAAAAAAGGTTTATGAAAAAGATAGACAAAAAAGGTGAAATTAACAGGAGGCAATTCCTTAATTACTCGGCTTTAGGTTTAGCCGGTTTGACAATTCTTCCTAGTTGGACTATGGGTGGTGTAAAAGTTGCACCAAGTGATAGAGTTGTTCTAGGATTTATCGGATTGGGACGTCAAGCATTAAGTGACTTCCGTGGTTTTGCAGGTGCTGCAGGAGTTCAGGTAGCAGCTTGCTGTGATGTTGACAGCATGAAAGTTACAAGATTCCAGAACAGAATCGCTGAGTGGCAACAAACACTCAATGTTGCTGAAAGATGTGATGGTTATGAGTTTTACGAAGATCTACTAGAGCGTAAGGATATTGATGCAGTAGAAGTAGCAACTCCAGACCACTGGCACGGATTACAAGTAATTCATGCTGCTCAAGCAGGAAAAGATATATATGTTCAGAAACCTCTAGCTTACACAGTAAGAGAAGGCATTGAAATGGTGAAAGCTGTAAACAGAAATAATAGAGTATTACAAGTTGGTAGCCAACAGCGTTCAAGTGCAGAATTCCAAAAAGCTATTGAACTAGTTCAATCTGGTGCAATCGGACATATTGAAAGAATTTATGCAAGAGTTGGTGCACCTCCAACACCACTAGATCTTCCAGAAATGCCAATACCGGCAAACTTAAACTGGAACCTATGGATGGGACCACTAAATGATCCTAATATTCATTATCACCCAGACTTAGCTCCTCCTATTTCTTTAGATCCTGTACAAAATGAAGCAATGTGGGGTGCTTGGAGATGGTATCGCGAAACAGGTAACGGTTATACCGCAGACTGGGGTGCACATATGTTTGATATTGCACAAGCTGCTATAGGTATGGACGGTTCAGGTCCTGTTGAATTTATCCCACAAGGATACAATGGTACTCAGTATAATACTATGAAGTATGCAAACGGTATCGTAATGACCGAACAACCATATCTAGAAGATAACGATTCAGCTCAAGGAATTAAGTTCTGGGGAACAAATGGTTGGATAGAAGTAGCACGTGG
>CAZURM010000020.1:17228-24048 GCA_964622945.1 uncultured Proteiniphilum sp. | reverse complement strand
ATGGCTCTTGAACTTGGAAGACCAGTTAAATGGGATCCTGCTACTTTAAGCTTTAAAGATAATGATACTGAAGCTAGAAATCATCGTCTGTATGATTATCAGTATCGTCGTCCATATTCTCTTGTATAATTTCTTATACAAATAAATGAAAATGGAAAGTAGAAGAGATTTTCTTAAGAAAGCTTCTTTCTTAACTGCAGGCGGTGTGCTTGCAGGATGCACAAAACTTGCAAACACTCAAAGTGGAAACTCATTATTTCAGTCTAATAACAAAAAAATTGGATTGCAAATATATTCTCTCGGAAGAGAATTGAGTGAAGATGTGCCGGGTGGTTTAAATAGAGTAGCTCAAATGGGCTACTCTACTATTGAACTAGCTGGATATAGAGATGGTATGATTAACAATATCGAAATGAGTGAATTTCGTAAAATGGCCGACGATGCCGGCTTAAAAATTGTTAGTTCACACCTAAATCCTCCTGTTCGTGAATATACAAGTTCAAACAGAGGGGAAATATCTGAATTTTGGAAAAAAGCTGCAGAGGATCATGCAAAAATAGGAGCCACTTATATTGTACAGCCGGGACAACCATCCACACGCAGTACTGAAGAAGTTTCTTTTGTAAGTGAAGTTTTCAATGATGCTGGTAGAATAGCAAAAGAAAACGGACTTATTTTTGGATATCATAACCATGAAATGGAGTTTGCTCAGGTTGTACCCGGAGGAACAGAAATGGTTTTTGGACGTAGATCTTTTGGAAGAAATGCTCCAGAAGGAATGGAGGTTGTTTACGATGGTCTATTAAGACAGACTGATCCCGACTTAGTTATATTCGAAATGGATGTATATTGGACAGTTATGGGACAAAAAGACCCGGTTGAATATATGCAAAATTATCCTAATCGCATAAGATTGCTTCATATTAAAGATAAGGCAGTATTAGGCCAATCTGGTATGATGAATTTTGAGCAGATTTTTAATCAAGCATATAAAAACGGAATCGAAGACTACTTCGTTGAACTGGAGACTATATCTACCGGTACGCAATTTGAGGGTGTTAAAGGTTGTGCAGACTACCTAATAAATGCTCCGTTTGTTAAATAGGTCGTGTTTAATTTTCCGTAAGGCAAAGGTTTTATCCAGCAGGTAAAAGAGGTATCTTAATTGTCCCAATTTGCAAAATTGGGACACCTGCTTGGGTAACACGACAAAATATCTAAAGATTAAGTTATATAAATTATAGTCTCATCAATCATATTGATTTTGATGAGATAAATTTATATAGCTTTTATTTTGAAATATTGTACACAATCTTAAAGAAAATCTGTAAATAACTTATATAGATAGGTATTCCACTTCTATTATAATATTATTTACGAAAATTTATAATACTGTTACAGGCTATTATATTACTCAATATTTGATTAATTATTTCTATTTAACATTGTTTGATCGGTTTTTATAATTTAATACAGAATGATTTTATAAATTTGTGCTTAGAGAATAACCTCACAATTATCATATTAAAAATGAATAATAAACTATACCCATACAGTAACACTCAATTAACTTTTCTTGTAATATCAAGAATGTTAATCGGCTGGTACTTCCTTTATGAAGGACTAGCAAAAGTTTTTACTCCCAACTGGACAGCATATGGCTATTTGACAGACTCACACGGTCTATTTGGTCCGCTTTTCAGAGCTCTTGCTGAAAATCCAAATTTACTTGCAATCTCAGACTTTTTAAATATCTGGGGTCTTACAATAATTGGATTACTCCTAATCTTAGGTCTTTTCGAAAAACTAGGATATCTTGGTGCGGGTGCACTTATAATATTGTATTTCTTAGCACATCCGCCTCTATTGAATGTAGATTATATTTTCCCAACTGAGGGTTCGTACTTATGGGTAGATAAAAATCTGATAATGCTGTTTACAGTAATAATACTGTACCTTTTCCCCACAGCTAAAAAAATTGGTATGGACAGATTTATTTTTAAAAAATAAAAAGTAAAATAGAAAGCATATGTCTGAAAACAACATTGATAAGGATACAAATAAAGATTTTCCCGAAAACAAGGCAGGGAATGATCAACAAAATAATTCCGATAATTTAGGAAAAGAAAAGCAAGTATCGCAAGGTAGGCGTGACGCCATAAAAACATTGGCATCTGTTCCAGTATTAGGTGCAATGGCTTACGGAGTATATAAGAAAAGAAAAGATATGCTGTATCAAAATACGGCAGCAGAAATGTTTCGTTTTCCAACAGAGATTCCACAATTTATTCCAGCTATTACTGACGGACAAACTATTAGACTTGGAATTATAGGCTCTGGTATTAGAGGAAAACAACTTATGCAAGGATTAGGTTTTGGCACTCCTGATTATGTTCAGGGCCTTATTCAGCAAAACCTTGATGACCCGGCAAATACTAGGTATGCAGACTTTGTAGAACAAGAAGATCTTAATATAAGGATAACGGCTATTTGTGATATATTTGACGTTCATGCAGAAGAAGCAATTGCTGCAGGAGCAAATATAAACAGAGAAGGTGTTAATGGAACATATGGTGCAAGTCCGAGAAGATATTTAAATTATAAAGAACTTCTTGCTTCTGATGAAGTTGATGCAGTTGTTATTGCATCACCTGACCACTGGCACGGACAAATGGCTATTGATGCTGCATTAGCAGGAAAACATGTTTATTTAGAAAAACCTATGACATGGACTGTTCCTGAAACTTACACATTACGTGAAATTGTTAAGAACAGCAATATTATTTTCCAGCTGGGGCATCAAAACCGTCAGATTGAGACTAATGAGCGAGCAAGAGAGATTATTGAGAGAGGATTACTCGGACATATTTCTCTTGTAGAAACCGGCACAAATAGAAACTCTCCTAACGGAGCATGGGTATATGATATTCACCCTGATGCAAATCCTAATACTATAGACTGGGATCAATTTGAGGGTGATCCTGACAGAGTTAAGGAATATCTTGATTATATGACATCAGCTGGATTAACGAAATATGTTGGTCCTGATTCACGTGATAAGTTTAGTTTGGAAAGATTTTTCCGTTGGCGCTGCTGGTGGGATTATAGTACCGGACTTAGTGGAGACTTATTGACACATGAGTATGATGCAATGAATCAAATTCTTGATCTTGGCATTCCAGCATCTGCTGCCTCTTCAGGAGGTGTATATTTCTTTAAAGATGGTCGTACTGTACCAGATGTTTTACACACTACATTTGAATATCCTGACAGAGATTTAGCAATGCTCTATTCTGCTACATTAGCAAGTCAATTCAGCCGTGGTAGAAAGATAATGGGACATGATGCTACTATGGAACTGGGAAATTCTCTTACAATTACTATAGATCGAAATTCTGAGCTTTACAAAGATAGAATTGATAGTGGATTAATTAAAACTGGTGAACCACTCTATCACTATGTTCCAGGACAAGATGTGGATGCTATAACATCAGCTACAGAACTATATTTTGCCGAAAGAGGATTACTTTATTCATATGTTGGCGGAAGACGTTACAATACAACATATCTTCACCTTCGTGAATGGATTGAGAGTATTAGAACCGGTAAACAGCCTTCATGTAATATTGATCAAGCATTTGAAGAGGCAATCACAGCACATATGGGAACAAGATCTTATCTTGAAGGTCGTACTATGTATTGGGATGCTGATAAAGAAGAAATCACAAGAGGTTGAGATATATCAAGTAATAATTACAAATATATATTTTTTAAAATTGGGGGATATTTTCTCCCAATTTTTTTTTATCTTTACAAATAGACATAAACTTATCAACTTACTATGGCTACAACAACTAAACTTTATTCTTTAAGCTTAGCAAACAAAAAAACATATCTGTTTGCCACACTATTTATTGTTGGTAACATTTTGTTTCCTCAGCTTGCACATATGATTCCTCAGGGAGGATTAATTTTTCTGCCAATCTATTTCTTCACATTGATTGCCGCATATAAATATGGTATTCACGTGGGACTGCTAACTGCTATTCTTTCGCCATTAATTAACAACTTGCTCTTTGCTATGCCACCTACAGTAGGTTTGCCTGCAATAATAATTAAGTCGGCTATCTTGGCTGTAGCTGCTTCTTTGGCTGCCAAGCATTTTGGAAAAGTATCAATTATTGCTATTCTTTTGGCTATCCTAGCCTATCAAGTTATTGGTACGGGCATTGAATGGATTTTGACAAAAAACTTTATGTTGGCAATTCAAGATTTTCGTCTCGGTATTCCGGGAATGTTAATCCAATTGATAGGAGGTTTTTTTGTTCTTAAAGCACTGTCAAAAGTATAATATAGTGTATCATAGTGCAGTAAATACATAAACAATCATAGGCTTAATCATATAATGATAGGTAATAAATCTTATGAAGAGGTTATGCAAAGGTTTCGTGAAATCAGATTTCGTGAAACCTTTGATATGATAGTTGCAATAGCAAATGGTGGCATTATTCCCGCTGCAATCATTAATCAACAGCTAAATATAGATATTCAACTATTAAGAATAAATTTACGTGACATCAACCAAAAGCCTAAATATGAAAGTCCCAAACTAGTCTCTCCTATAGATTTCAAATATAAGGACAAAACTATTCTGCTGGTGGAAGATCGTATAAAGACAGGAGCAACGGTTGAATTTGCCATCAATCTTCTACATGATGCCAAGCAAATTAAAACCTTCGCAGTAAACGGAAAAGCAGATTATTCACTATATAACGAGCAATGTTTCAAATTTCCATGGATCTTATAAGAAAAATCTCCGTTTCCCTTTTTTTTAGCATATCATTTTTATCTTTTCTATTTAGCAATAATCGGAATCTTATTCAGGATTACAGTATAAATAAGTCTGACATAAATGAAGTTGGAACAAATGATACTATCCGTTTAGATGAGGTTATAGTCACAGGCAAATTACCAAAAGTAAATCTTCGCAATGTACCAATGAGCGTCACCGTGGTTGACGAAAAAGATATTACAGAAAGAAAGCATCCCTCTCTCCTACCCCTACTCACAGAAGAAGTTCCCGGGCTGTTTATTTCTCAAAGAGGTGTTATGGGCTATGGAGTGGCAACAGGAGCTGCAGGTGGAATAAATATAAGAGGGATTGGCGGTGCACCTACTTCAGGTGTATTAATACTGATTGACGGACATCCTCAATATATGGGATTGATGGGACATCCGTTGGCGGACAGCTATCAATCTATGTTGGCAGAACGAGTGGAGGTTGTACGTGGTCCGGCATCCGTTTTATATGGCTCAAATGCTATGGGAGGTGTTATAAATATAATTACCAAGCAACGTGATACTAATGGCAGCTATCATACGGGGCAGATTTCATATGGCAGCTACAACTCGTTGAATAGCGAAGTTGCAAGTGGTATTAGAATAAATAAATTTAATGCCAATGGCAGTTTGGCTTATAGGCATTCTGACGGACATCGAGAGAACATGGATTTTAAACAGTTTAGTGGTTATGCCAAGGCTGGATACGACTTCACAAGCAATTGGAATGGTTTTATCGATCTTAATCTTTCGAAAACATTGAGCTCTAATCCCGGAACTGTTGCAAACCCTGTTTTTGATAACGATGCTGATATCATACGCAGCGAGGTGTCAGCATCTTTAGAGAATGAATATGTAAACACCTCGGGAGCTTTAAAATTATTCTATAATTTGGGTGTACATAATATAAATGATGGTTATAGTGCAGGAGAACAACCTAAGCCTTTTAGGTTCAACTCAAATGACCATATGTATGGCTTATCAGTCTTCCAGTCGTATAATTTCTTTGAAGGAAACAAGACAACTGCCGGAGTTGATTTGCAACGTTTTGGTGGTAAAGCACTAAATAAATTCATTGGAGAGTCAGTCAAAGATTCCATACAGGTGGATACTTATATAAATAATGTTGCAGCTTACCTGAATATGCAACAAGCAATTCTTGAAGGCAGATTGACTATGAATGCAGGTGTACGCATCGATTTTCATGAATTAAATGGGTCGGAATGGATTCCTCAGTTAGGATTAAGCTACACACCTACAACACATACATCACTGAAAGCGATTGTCAGTAGAGGGTTTAGAAACCCCACAATCAGAGAGTTGTATATGTTTCCACCTCGCAACCCTGACCTGGAAGCGGAGCGACTAATGAATTACGAGATATCTCTACTTCAATCATTTCCAGATGCAAATGTTGATATTGGCTTGAATCTTTTCTATATCAAAGGAGACAATATGATTCAGGTCAACTTTGTGGAAAACAGACCGTTGAATGTGAATTCGGGTGAGATTGAGAACAAAGGCTTCGAACTCACATTTAATTATCAGCCTACAAAAAACTTACGTCTTGCTACAAATTACAGCTTGCTGAATATGACCTATAAGATAGTTGGAGCACCTGAACATAAACTTTACATAAGCGCAAATTATACTTATAATAGATGGAACATATCATCAGGCATCCAATATCTGGGTAATCTATACACTACAATAGTCCCACAGCCGGTTAAAGAAAATGTATGGCTAATTAATGCCAGAGTCAACTATGCGGCACTTGAATGGCTTAATATCTTTTTGAAAGGTGAAAATTTGCTTGCACAGGATTATGAAATTAATGCTGGATATCCGATGCCTGGAGCTACTGTTTTTGGAGGATTACAGATTAATTTATAATAATTGTTTGTATTAGGTCAAAAGAAATTGATGTTAGGATTAGTTGATATAACAGAAATAAATAATTGATATATTATTAAAATTCTAA
>CAZURM010000020.1:2608-17128 GCA_964622945.1 uncultured Proteiniphilum sp. | reverse complement strand
TAATATAATATTAAAATTAAAATATTAATATGAAGAAAATTTTATTGACCACCATATCTTTTTTGATTGTGTTAGCTCTCTCTGCACAAACACAAATAGAGTCGCTTTTACTGGAAATTGAAAAAAACAATACAACTTTAATGGCTTTACAGAAACAGGTTGAAGCTAATAAGTTGGGTAACAAAACAGGTATTTTTCTACCTAATCCTGAAGTAGAGTTTGAACATCTGTGGGGTAATCCTGCTGAGATTGGAAATGAAGTCTCCTATTATATAACTCAATCAATGGATTTTCCTACAGCATACATTCATAGAAATAAGATTTCAAATATGGAGGATCAAAGCTTTGATTTGCTTTACAGTTCAGAAAGAATTAATATTCTTTTACATGCAAAGCAGCTCGCAATATATCTTTCATACTACAATACCTTGTCAAAGGATTATGAAAACAGGATACAGATTGCTGAGGAAGTATTAGAATCTTATCAAAAAATGTATGATGAGGGTGTAATTGATATTTTAGAAAGAAACCAGGTGAATATGGATCTCTTAAACAGTGTAAGAGAAAAAGAAAAGATTGATATTGAAATAAAGTCTCTATTAAACGAACTAAAAGCATTAAATGGAGGAACAGAAATTATATTTAATGTAACAGAAATATTTCTTCCACCAATCCCGGAAAATTTCAATGAATGGTATTCTCAAGCTGAATCGAGCAACCCTTCTTTACAATATTTGAACAAGCAGATTGAAATTAACAGGCAACAGGTAAAACTTACTCAAGCTCTTTCTTTACCTAAACTTTCAGCAGGTTATGCCGATGAAAGGATTCTCGGTGAAAAGTTGCAAGGGCTAACTGTAGGAATCTCAATCCCACTTTGGGAAAACAAGAATACTGTTAAGCAAGCAAAAGCAAATGTGATATCGAGCGAATCGTCATTGGAAGATAACAAGCTTCAATATTCTAACAGATTACAAAACCTGTTCAATAAGTCTGAAAGTTTAATAGCTACAGCTGTAAAATATCGTCAAGCATTAACTTCTTATAACAGCGTGCCAATGTTGAGAAAAGCACTTGATGCAGGCGAGATCACACTTCTTAACTATCTACTTCAACTAGAAGCTTATTATGATGCTTACAATAGTATGCTTGAGATAGAACGAGATTATGCACTAACTGAAGCAGAACTAACTGCGATATCATTATAATATTTAAACCTTTTTTATTTTGATTAAATAAACAATAATCATAGTTGGTGGTTTATTTATTAAAGATGAACAGATATATAGCTATATTTTCACTATTCATAATGATGATTACAGCGATTCAACCAACAATCGCTCTACATTATTGTGGTGATGAGCTTAGCTCTCTACATATACTTAATATAAACGAATTCCATGACCCTTGTTGCGATGATGACACGGAAAGTGGATATTTTCTTTCTGCGAGCAATTTTTGTTGTGAAACAGAAATGTTGAAACTCGCTACTGATGAGTATCAACCGGAAACAGAAAAACCTCTTTTAAGAGTTTCTCCTATCTCAATTGATATTACTGGCATAACTCCTATTAATCAGTTGGTTACCTCTGAACCAAAATTCAACACATTATTAACTTCCTTAAAATTTCCCACGAAAGGCTTCTACCTTGCGGATGTAAGTATCCTAACTTATATCTGCATCTACCTAATTTGATACTTGCTGAATATTGTATCAGGATATAGATAACAAATGTTTATCTCCATAAAGCTGTATACAATATTCACAATTCTGTAATATTTAATATATACAGAATATCAACACACTATAGGCTTATCAAACAATTGGTCTATTACAATCTATAATAAACTTATTAAACAATATATTATTATGATCAACAAAATCATAAAGTATTTCCTTACCAATAGGGTGATTACAATCCTTTTGTTGGTTGTCATAATCATTTGGGGAATATCTACAGCCCCTTTTAACTGGCACAGCATTATACCAAGAAATCCGGTGCCGGTTGATGCTATCCCCGATATAGGTGATAATCAGCAAATTATATCTACCGAATGGATGGGACGATCTCCAAAAGATATTCAGGAACAGATAACCTACCCACTTACTACTTCACTATTGGGAATTCCGGGTGTCAAAACTATCCGAAGCTCATCAATGTTTGGGATGTCATTCATCTATGTAATTTTTGAAGATGATGTAGAGTTTTATTGGAGTCGCTCACGCATACTGGAGAAATTGAACTCACTGCCTCCCGGCACTCTTCCTTATGGAGTGCAGCCAAGCTTAGGGCCTGACGCTACAGCATTAGGTCAAATATTCTGGTACACGCTTGAAGGACGCAACCCTGAGACAGGCGAACCTACGGGAGGATGGGATCCGGCAGAACTAAGATCAATTCAAGATTATCAAGTAAGATATAGTCTAACCTCAGCGGCGGGTGTGTCAGAGGTAGCCTCAATTGGAGGTTTTATAAAAGAGTATCAAGTAGAAGCCAATCCGGATGCTATGAGAGCTTACAACCTGACACTGATGGATTTGATGCATGCAATTCAAAATAGCAATCTCGATATAGGAGCTGAGACTATTGAGATAAACAAGGTGGAGTATCTGGTCAGAGGGCTGGGATATATAAAGACTATATCTGATCTGGAAGAGGCTGTTGTTTCAGTACGGGAGGGAATTCCTGTGAAAATAAAAGATGTAGCATTTGTAAACTTTGGACCTGCTACCCGTCGCGGAGGTCTTGACAAAGAAGGTGTAGAAGCTGTTGGGGGCGTTGTAGTTGCAAGGTATGGGTCAAACCCTCTGGAGGTAATTAACAATGTAAAAGATCAAATTGTAGAATTAGAATCAGGACTCCCACAAAAAATACTTGATGATGGAACAGTATCCAAAGTTACAGTTGTACCTTTTTATGACAGAACGGGGTTGATTCATGAAACTATTGGTACTCTAGAAAACTCATTAACATTAGAAATACTGATTACAATTATTGTGGTGATTGTATTGGTGTTAAATCTCAGAGCATCAATTATCATTTCAAGCATTTTGCCAATCGGTGTTCTCTTCACGTTTATTGTTATGCGTAATATAGGAATAGATGCAAACATTGTAGCCCTATCAGGTATAGCTATAGCAATTGGAGTGATGATAGACATCGGGGTTGTCTTTGTAGAGAATACAATTCGACATATGGATATGGAAAAAAACAAGGGCAAGCTAAAAGGCAAACCATTCATTGATATGATTTACAAAAGTATTAGTGAGGTCTCCAGTGCCATACTTATTGGCTTCTTAACTACTGTTATTAGTTTCTTGCCGGTATTTTTTATGGAAGCACAAGAAGGAAAGATGTTTAGTCCTCTTGCCTACACTAAAACCATAGCAATCATAACATCTTTTGTACTCGGAATTACAGTTACGCCTACTCTAATTTATTATTTCTTCTCTTTTAATATAACATCAGAGAAAGTTAGAAAAATTAGTAATATTGTTCTTGTTGCCAGTGGCATTGCATTGATAATTATTACCGGAAACGCATTATATGCAGCATTGTCGCTTTTCGGAATAAACAACCTTTTCATTTACAAATGGTATAACAAGAAAACGGGCAATATAATAAATATTGCTATTACCATTGTTGCTGTCACCTATCTACTTACTGTAAAATGGCTGCCACTGGGTACTGATACAGGAGGATTCAACAACTTCATCTTTGTGGTTCTGATAATTGCAATTGTATTAGGTCTGCTATGGATGCTGGTAATCTACTACGAAAAAATATTGAGATGGAGTTTAGCTAACAGGTGGAAGTTTATGTCTATCCCTATAATAACCGTACTTTTTGGAGTTGTCATATGGCTTGGATTTGACAAAACGTTCTCGATTGTTGCTAAAGGATTTGAGACAGTTGGCTGGAGCTCGTTCAGGCAAACAAGCTTATGGCAATCAGCAAGCAATAGATTTCCCGGTTTAGGTAAAGAGTTTATGCCCAGCCTTAACGAAGGTTCATTTCTTCTAATGCCGACAACTATGCCGCATACCGGAGTTGAGCAGAATATTGAATATATAGCCATGATGGACAAGCGAGTATCCAGCATCCCTGAGGTTGAATCAGTTGTTGGTAAATGGGGAAGAGTAAATTCAGCACTTGATCCTGCCCCAACTCAAATGTTTGAGAATACAATCAACTACATACCTGAGTATATTCTTGATGAAGATGGTCACCGTCAGCGATTTAAGACTAATCGTAAAGGAGAATTTATACTTATCGATGGATCAACATATAATCCGAAGGAGGAGTTTAGAGTAATTCCTGCAGACAGTTTAATTAGAGCAAGGTATGGCAAATATTTCAGACAGTGGCGTTCACATATTAAGAGTCCGGATGATATCTGGCAAGAGATTGTAAACAATTCACATCTACCGGGGGTAACCTCTGCACCAAAACTACAGCCTATTGATGCACGCTTAGTGATGTTATCAACAGGGATGCGCGCTCCTATGGGTGTGAAGGTATCGGGACCGAATCTTGAATCTATTGAAGAGGCAGGGATAATAATTGAGGAGGCACTTAAAGATGTGCCATCTGTGCTACCATCCACTGTATTCTATGACAGAGCAGTAGGTGCACCATATATTGAGATCAAGCTTAACAGAGAAGATATGGCCCGATATGGAATGACGGTTGCCGACCTACAAGAGGTTATCAGTACCGCAATTGGTGGTATGGCATTAACAACAACCGTTGAAGGTCTTGAGCGCTACTCCGTTAGACTAAGATATCCACGTGAGATGAGAGAGAACCCCGATGAGCTTGCCAAGCTTATTATACCTACTGCCACGGGAATCCAAATTCCGCTTGGTGATGTAGCTGAAATTGAATATACCAGAGGAGCCCAGATGATTCAGAGTGAAAACACCTTCCTAGTTGGGTATGTAATTTTTGACAAGTTGGCTAATAAAGCAGAGGTAGATGTGGTAAATGAAGCTGATGAAGTATTAAAAGACAAAATAAACCGAGGAGAGATAAGTCTGCCTAACGGCGTTTCTTACACATTTGCAGGCAACTATGAGCAGCAGGCACGTGCGTCACAAAGACTACTCATTATTATTCCAATAAGCCTTATCAGTATTCTGCTGATACTATATTTTCAGTTTAAGTCAGTCACAGCATCATTAATACATTTTTCTGGTGTTTTTGTAGCTCTTGCCGGTGGTTTTATACTATTGTGGTTATACGGAGAACCATGGTTTATGAACTTCTCTATTGCAGGCACAAATATCAGAGATATGTTTCAGATGCACCAGTTTAATCTGAGTATAGCCGTATGGGTTGGTTTTATTGCACTCTTTGGTATTTCAACTGACGATGGTGTACTTATGGGTACTTTTATTCATGACACCTTTCTGGAGAGAGACCCACAAACAAAAGATGAGATCAGAGAAGCCGTAGTTTATGCGGGACTGAAGAGGGTGCGTCCTGCAGTTATGACCACTGCTTCCACACTTATAGCATTTTTACCCGTACTCACATCAACAGGCAAAGGGTCGGATATAATGGTGCCAATGGCAATCCCTACCTTCGGAGGAATGCTCATACAGTCGATGACTATGTTTGTGGTTCCCATTCTTCAATGCTGGTGGAGAGAGGGTGTTATTAAAAGAGATGAGAAAAGAGAGAAAAGAGAGAAAAGAGAAGAGAAAGCAAAAAGCGGAACAAAAAATAAACAACTATGAAATTTATTAAAGTCAAATATATAATTTTTATAATTATTACCGTAGCTTGGGTTAGCACTGCAAAGGGACAGGAAACTGATTCATTAAACCATTACTTGGAGATAGCAGCAATAAATAATCCTGGTGTAAATGCTGCTTTCCTGGCTTATAAAGCCTCCCTGGAGAGGGTTCCACAATCAGGAGCATGGCCCGACCCTGAACTAGACATAAGCTTTTTCCTTCAACCGATGGAGATTATTGGAGGTCGTCAGATAGCCGACCTCACACTCATGCAAATGTTTCCATGGTTTGGAACAAAGAAAGCTGCTGAAGCAGAAGCTGCTCACATGGCAAAAATGGCTTATGAACAGTTTAGAGAAACAAGAGATAAGCTTTTTATGGAGGTGTATTCACAATGGTACACTCTAGCATCATTACAACAACAACTTGACAACAATAGAAACAATCTAAAACTGCTTGAGCAACTTGAAGAGTTGTCAAGGCAAAAAATGTCAACAGCCTCAAGCATGTTGTCAGATATGACTGAGTTTTCAGGACTATCCAATGTGTTGAGAGTACAGCTTGAAGAAGCAGAAATTGAAAACAATATAGAAAGTCTCCTTTCAGAGATTACAGCTGAGAAGGCTAAATTCAATGCACTTTTGAATCGCCCTGTAGGTATAGAAGTAATTGTACCTGAAACTATTACAAAGGTGATATTCAGCTTCGACGAGATTGCAGCTATTAACGATATAAAAAATCAAAATCCCCTGCTTGGAATGATTATGGAAGAAGAGCAGGCTTACCGAGCAAAGAGTGCTATGGATACAAAGATGAGTTATCCAATGTTGGGTATAGGACTCCAATACATGTTTGTAGGTAAAAGTTCTCCACAAGCCTTAAACTCAAGCATTCACAATGGCATGAACGGTATGGATATGATTATGCCAATGGTTTCCATCAGCTTACCAATATTTAGAAATAAGTATAAAGCGCAACAACTCGAAAACAGGTATTTGTGGGAATCAGCCAGTGAAAAGTATAACAATACACTAAACATCTTGCAGTCTGATCTTTTTAAACTAAAACATCAGCTGGATGATGCAGAACGGCAGATTGCTCTTGCTCAAAAACAGAGAGAGCTGGCATCAACTACTTATCAGTTGATTTTGCAAGAGTTTGTGGCTTCTAAAAGTAATCTTAGCAGTGTCATTGAAATTCAACGACAACTACTTGATTATCACGCAAGGGAAGCAGAGGCAATTGCTGATTATAATACTAAAGTAGCAGAAATAAACAGTTTATTTTCATTCACCGATTAAAATAAAAAAAATGAGTTCATATTAGTTTAAACCGTAGTGAAGAAATTGGTGACTACTTAAAATAAAATAATTAGCAAACTGTAATAAAACAATTTGTGTATACTTCAACAAAATAACTTTCAAACTTTGGTAGAAAAATTTACAAACTCTACAAAACAATTAAAAGCCATAATAGAAAAATTGGTATATACTTAAAATAAAATAATCAGTAAACTGTAATAAAACAATTAAAAAAAACAATATAACTATGAATGCAAATAGAAAAAAACAGCTATTCAGAAATATATATATGAGATATTTACTGATACTATTAGCAGGATTATTCTTAGGCTGGATGATGTTCTCAAGAAATTCTTCAGCAGACAACCATTTAACGGCAGAGCAACACGACCACGACCACGACCACGATCATAGTGATGAAGAAATTGTATGGACTTGCTCTATGCACCCACAGATAAGGATGAGTGAGCCGGGACTATGCCCTCTCTGTGGAATGGATCTAATTCCCTTGCAATCAAGCGGATCTAGTGATGCTTCAATTGATCCTAACGCTATCCTCATAAGTAATGAGGCAATTGCCCTGGCAAATATTCAGACCACCAAAGTGAGTCGCCAGAATCCTGTAAAAGATGTGAGACTGTATGGAACCATTAAGATGGATGAGCGACTATCACAATCACAAACCTCACATGTAAGTGGAAGAATTGAAAAGCTTTTTGTGAATTTTACAGGTGAGGCAGTGAAGGAGGGGCAGGTTATTGCAACTATCTACTCGCCTGAAGTTTTAACAGCACAACAGGAATTGATTGAAGCTGCAAAAGTGCAAGATATTGAGCCCTCACTACTGTTGGCTGTTCGTCAAAAGTTAAGACTATGGAAGCTTACAGACGAGCAAATAATGCAAATAGAACAATCGGGGGAAGTGCCTCCTCACATCGACATAACAGCAAACACAAGTGGAATCGTTGTTTCTAAAAATATAAATCAAGGTGATTATATAAATCCAGGATCTATATTATTTGATATTGCAAACCTTTCACAGGTGTGGGCAGTTTTTGATGCTTATGAATCAGATCTTCCATTCCTCAAAAGAGGAGATAAACTAGAGTATACCTTACAGTCGCTTCCGGGCAAAACGTTTTCTGGAAATATATCTTTTATAAATCCAATACTTGATCCTGTAACCAGAACAGCTAAGATTAGAGTTGAAACATCAAACAATGGAGGAGAACTAATGCCTGAGATGTATGCCAGTGCAATTGTAAGTGCTCAGCTAAGACAATATAATAATGAGATTGTAATACCTAAGTCTGCAATACTGTGGACCGGCAAGCGCTCAATAGTTTATGTAAAGCAGCAAAATACAGAAGTCCCTTCTTTCATGCTTCGTGAGGTGGACTTAGGACCTTCTCTGGGTAACTCATATGTTGTTTTGTCCGGAATAGCCGATGGCGATGAAATAGTTACAAATGGTACTTATATAGTTGATGCAAGCGCACAGTTGTCGGGCAAGCAAAGTATGATGAACGAAGCACTCAGCCACACCACAGGGCACGAAGGCCACGAAGGGCACGAGAGTCATGAAGGTCATGACGAACACGACATGTATGCTACTTCTTCTGTAGGTGAGCACGTAGCGTTTTATGTTGGCGGGAGTTGTGAAATGTGTAAAGAACGTATTGAGAAAGCAGCAAAATCTGTCGATGGAGTTCTCTTAGCTGTATGGAATCAAGCAGGTCAGGAGCTTCATTTAGATTTTGACCCTGATAAAACTACAGCTGATGATGTAGCAAAAGCTGTTGCAGCAGTGGGACACGATACTGAAAAATTCAAAGCAGAAGATTCTGTTTATAATGCACTTCCTGAATGCTGCCTTTACAGGGATTGATTTACTGTAGGTTGATAAATATATAATGAGATATTTTTTTAATGACACTAGTCACTAGTCCTATACTCCGTTATAATAAAGCGGAGCTTCAGGACCTAATGGTATTCCAAATAAGATCCATATAATTAATAGTATTGTCCAACCGATAAAAAAAGTAATTGAGTAGGGCAACATGTTGGCTACGATTGAGCCGAATCCAGCATCTTTCTGATATTTCTGAAAATAGACTATTATCAATGCAAAGTAGCTCATCATAGGTGTGATTACATTGGTCACACTGTCACCTACCCTATAAACAGCTTGAGATAGCTCAGGAGAATAGCCCAATAACATAAAAATTGGAATAAAGATAGGTGCCATTATAGCCCATTTTGCTGAAGCACTTCCCATAAACAGATTGATAAATGCCGACAAGATAATAAACATGATAACCAAAGGAATTAGTCCAACATTTAGGTTTCTAAGTAGTTCCGCTCCATTAATTGCGAGCAACACTCCGAGATTACTCCACTGAAACCAAGCAACAAACTGTGCTGCAAAGAAAACAAGCACAAGAAAGGAGACAAGCGACTTAAAGCTCTGATTCATGCCCTCAATAACATCAGCTGATTTCTTAAAAGTGCCAACAGTAAACCCATATACAATGCCAAGAGTTGAAGCTATAAGAAATAAAAAAGCAATAAAACCTCTTAATAACGGTGATTGTAAAATAGAGCCATCCGCACCTCTCAGCAACCCATCCTTCGGAATAATTCCGATAAGAATAACTACAATCCATATCAGTGCAACCCAGAAGGTTCTTTTAAGTCCTTTTTTTTCTTGTCTGCTCAGCTGTGTAACCACTTCTGGTTCAACATCACCAATATATTTTCCTAATCGTGGCTCAATAATCTTGTCAGTCACCAATGTTCCTAATACTGCAACCAGCAAAGTGGAAACCGCCATAAAATAGTAGTTAGCAGTAGGCATAACAACATATTCAGGATTCAAAATTTGAGCAGCCTCTGTAGAAAGTCCCGCTAGTAAGGGATCAATAGTGCCTATTAATATATTTGCACTAAACCCACCACTAACACCGGCAAAAGCGGCTGTCATCCCCGCTATAGGATGTCTTCCCAGAGAATGAAAAATAATTCCTGCCAAAGGTATAATCAAAATATACCCCACATCAGATGCTACATTAGATAATACTCCGGTAAAGACCACCATAAAAGTTATACTTTTGGGTGGTGCTTTCAACAACAACGCTTTTACGGCAGTAGCTATTAACCCACTACTCTCCGCAATTCCAATTCCCAACAATGCAACCATCACAATGCCTAGAGGAGCAAAGCTAGTATAGCTTGTTACCATATCAAGAAGAATACGATGCAATCCATCCTTCGATAGCAGATTTATAACACCTACAGTCTCTCCTGTTGCAGGATGAATTCCTGACCAGCCCAACCAATAACCTATACCGGAAATAAGTAATGTGACTAACGCAAAAAGAGCAAAAAGTATGGCAGGATGAGGCAAAGAGTTTCCACCTTTTTCAATAAAGCGAATAAAACCTCTATTTGTATTGATTTTTTGGCTATTCATTTTCAATTTTCTTTAATTCTATAACAGATTAGTGTTTTAAGGGGTTTGTTTTTAAGAGGCTTATTTTAAAAGGCTTGTTTTAAAAGAAGAAAAGACTGATTTAGTGAAATCACTACAGCAGCTTGTTTTTAAAGGGCTTGTTTTAAGGGGCATATTTTTTAAATCAATTAATTTTATTAGAAAGATTATCAATATTGATTAGGCTAGTTCTACTAAAATAACTGCCATTATTATAGTAATTTGTGTTATTAATGGAGTTAGTGTTATTAAAAGATATTAGTGTTTTAAAAAAGCTTATCATTATTAAAGACGATTAGTTGTATTAAAATAGAGTTTGTTAATAAAAGCAATTAGCGCAATTAAAAGTCACAAAGATATAATAATTTTCTCTTCCTAGTAAGCAGAAACTGCCAATTCCAATATTACAAGCTCACAAAATTAAGTTTCATTTGTGACTCCCTTATATTGTAACTGATTGTTATATATTACTATATAAGCTTTTATAGTAACAGATTAAAGATTGTAAACTGTAATTACTCCTCCATTAAAAAAGAAATTGGGTCTGTCAGATACTCCATCACTTTATATATAAATCGTGTGGTCTCCCCACCATCAACAACCCTATGGTCAACAGTCAGAGAAAGAGGCATAATATTTCCAATCACTATCTCATCATCTTTAACTACGGGAGTTTTAAGGATACGTCCAATTCCTAAGATACCCGACTGAGGATAATTGAGTATAGGAGTAGCATATATACCGCCAAAAGAGCCAAAGCTGGTAATACTAAAAGTACCATCTTTCAGATCATCAAGCGTTAATTTTCTTGCCCTTGCTTTTGTGGCAAGCTCACCAATCTGCCCTGCAATTTGGAAAATAGACAATTTATCGGCATCACGTATGACAGGCACAACAAGTCCATCCGGCGCATCAACAGCAATACCTATGTGACATCGATTATGATAAACCATACGATTGTTTTCAGTATCAATCTGTGAATTCAACTGAGGATAATGCCTTAATGCCTGTGCCACAGCCTTAACAATAAACGAAAGATAAGTAAGCTTAACACCTTTCTCAGCAAACTTTTCCTTATAGCTTGCTCTAATATTTATCAATCTGGATATTTCAACCTCTTCAAAAACCGACATATGAGCTGCATTATGCTTTGACAGAAGCATGTTTTTAGCAATAGTTTTCCTTATCTGCGTCAAAGGTTTGTATGTTACATCACCAGATTCTTGCTTATATGAATCTTTATGGATAAAAGAAGATCTGCTGACATCAGAATATGATTGATTATCAACACCTCTCAATTGCGTTGTATGGTTCAGGATATCCTCCTTCTTCACTCTTCCTGAAGGTCCACTGCCTAAAATATCATTTATATCAATACCCATTTGTTTAGCCATAGCACGAGCAACCGGCGTCGCCAAAGCTTTTCGTTGTGTAGCTGTTTTCTCTTCAGATATATTACCCTCAAAGCTTGGAGCCATAATAGCATCTTTCTCCGCTATCTCAATAGTACCAACAACAGCTGCAACATCATCATCATCATCATCATCTACTACTACATCATTAGCAGATTCTCCCACCGCCGCGTTTGTTATCTTTTCATCTTTAGTCTTATGCTCTGAAGTTTCATCTTCAATCTCTATTATCACTAAAGGGCTGCCCACTTTAATGACATCACCGGTTTCGCCAAATAATTGAGTAATTATTCCATCCTTAGGAGAAGGTATATCCGCCACAACCTTATCTGTCTCCATCTGAACAAGCAAATCACCCATCTTCACTTGTTTACCGATTTCAACATACCATTCCATTATGGTTCCCTCTTCGAGTCCTTCACCCAGATCTGGAAAATTAAAAGTAAACTTCATATTATATTTTTATTTTATACAAACACAAGCTTTGCAACACGTCACAATCTGTAAGTAGTAATTTGTAAGAAATGATTAAGTAAAAACGATTAATTAGTAACGATTAGTAAAAACGATTATAAAACCTTGAACCTTAAAAAGTAACGGTTTTCTCTATTTCATAAAAAATTCTCTCCGGCGAAATGATATAATACTTTTCTCCCTGAGCTAAAGGAACAATTGTATCGTACCCCATAACCCTTCTTGGAGGAGCCTCTAAATATAGAAATGCCTCCTCGTTTGTAATTGATATAAGTTCAGAACCAACACTAAAAGACTCATGCGCTTCAGCAACAACAATCATCCTTCCTGTTTTTCTAACAGACTCACCAACAGTCTGCCTGTCAATAGGATAAATAGAACGCAGATCTATCAATTCCACCGATATCCCCACCTCTTTTGCCATTTCTATTGCTCTCTGACATTCACGCACCATAGCACCAAAGGCTACTAACGTTACATCCGTCCCTTCCTGCACAACCTTCGCCTTCCCTAAAGGGATGCTAAACTTTTCTTCAGACACCTCCTGCTTAATTGCACGATAAATACGTTTAGGCTCCATAAATATAATCGGATCCTCACTCTCTATTGCCGATATCATCAACCCTTTAGCATCGTGAGGCGTAGAAGGTATTACCACCTTTAAACCAGGCAAATGTGCAAAAATAGCCTCCGGACTTTCGGAATGATGTTCAAGAGCATTAACACCGCCACCATAAGGAAAACGTATCACCATTGGCACAGAGTATTTCCCACGAGAGCGATTCTGCATACGCGAAACATTAGAAGCAATCTGATTAAATGCAGGATAGGTGAATCCATCAAACTGAAGCTCAACAACCGGTCTCAGTCCCGAGACAGCCATTCCAAGAGCAGTGCCAACTATACCAGACTCAGCCAAAGGAGAATCAAATACACGCTCCACACCATACTTCTTTTGAAGACCTTCAGTTACACGAAAAACACCTCCCTCAACACCAACATCCTCACCATAAACCACTACACTCCTGTCCTCGTTGAGTTTTATATCCAGCGCATCATTTAACGCCCTCACCATTGTCATCACGCTCATTTCCTACTCTCCTTCCAGCTTAAAAATTGTTCATAAGCATCCTTCTGCCTCATCAAATCTTCAGGAATATCAGTAAACATATATTCAAAAATATCATCAACCCCATAAGTCTTTTCACTCTCAGCATTCACAAAATGCATATCAACCTCCTGCTTATATTCTTCTCTCAGTATCTCCTTATCGATACTCCAAATATCCCTGTTCTTCATAAACCTTTCAAGACGCAGTAAAGGATCAACTAATCCCCATCTCTCCTCCTCCTCCCTCTCCCGATACTTAGAAGGGTCGTCTGAAGTCGTATGAGCTCCCAAGCGATACGTGTAAGCCTCAATCAATAGTGGACCTCTACCCGCAGCAACGTATTCAGAAGCTGTCTTATATGCAAGATACATTGCAAAGAAATCGTTTCCGTCAACCTTAATACCCGGAATTCCAAAAGCAACCGACTTCACAGCAAGGTTAATAGAGTTAGTCTGCTTGCTTACCGGCGTCGAGATAGCATACTGATTATTTTGGACAGTAAACACCACAGGCACCTGCCACACACCGGCGAAGTTCAGCGCCTCACTAAAGTCACCCTCCGAAGTACCACCATCGCCAATAAAAGTAAAAACAGCATCACCTGTCCCCTGCTGTTTCACTGAATAACCAATGCCCGTAGCATGGTGAAACTGAGTACCAATAGATATTGATATAGGCAATGTTTTATGAGCATTCTTGAAGCTCCCACCATGTTCATTACCAAGATAAAACAGAAACATCTCCTTCATGGTAACACCCTTTGCCAGCAAGACCCCCATCTCTCTAAAAGCAGGCACCAGCCAATCCTCATGCCTTATATTCATGCCCGCAGCAATATGAATAGCCTCCTGTCCCAAGTTGGGCGTATAAGTAAACATTCTACCCTGCCGTTGATAAGAGATAGCCATTTCATCAGCCACCCTTTCATAAAACATTTTTTTATATACATCAACTATCGTGTTATCATCCAAATCGGGCATCAACTTCTC
>CAZURM010000020.1:0-2508 GCA_964622945.1 uncultured Proteiniphilum sp. | reverse complement strand
AGCCTCAATAATCATATTTGCAGTACCCTCAATACCAAAGAGCGAAGTGTCAACAGTCATATCATACACACTAAGGTCGTCCCAAGGCTTGCCGGTGTAGTGCTTACTATAGCTATCCCTTTCCTTATCTTTAGTATCCATAACCCTATACGCCATCTCCGGGTCAATCATATAATTCTCTATAACCCTCTTCTTCCTAAACTCCTTATCAGCATGCACAAACACATTAAAACAATTTTTGTGCCCCTTAAGAATAAAGTTTGCAGAGCGCCCCACTATGACACACGACTCACTGGCGGCAATATTTCGTATAACCTTAGTTTGAGCGATAAACAGTTTGTCGTTAGGCGGAACAGCCTCATTCACAAATGCATAGTTATTATGATACAACTTTTCCATCAAGCCATTGGGCAGTTTCTGTTCATGCTTCTCCACATACTCAGGCGTATAACCACTAGCTATAGCCGTCAGGTCAATCAGTTTACTGTCATAAAAGGCGATACCCAACTTATTAGCAATATACTCACCAACAGCATGCCCCCCACTACCATACTGACGAGCTATGGTGATCATAAAATTATCCGTAGTCATATAAGGCTCCTCCACATACTTCACAGTAGTTGCCGGCTCAAACAGATTACTAATAAAGCGAACATTCTTTTGATACAACTGAACAATGACCCCCACAAACAGAGCAGTTATTATAGTGCCCTCACGCACACCCTCAAGTCGCCCCAGAGACCACATCACAAGCACAACAGATATGGAAACCATTATAGAGTCAATAACAACCTTAGTCTTCCCGAAACCCTTTTTATACGTCTCCGAGATCACCAACGTCAACCCATCCCCCGGCAAATATCCCACATCCGCCTTCAGCTCAATAAAAACACCAAACGCCATCACAAAGCAACTAATCACCACCGTTGCAAGCTGCCAGAAGTAGCTGCTCAACACTATATATTCAGTAAGATAAAGATTGATATCAACAAACAACCCAAACAATATAAATACCGGAATCTGAATCAGCTGACTTATCCCCGTCCTCCTTCTCAAGATAAATACCTGAAGAAGTACCATCAGCCCATTAATAATAATGGTGTATGTACCCACCGTCATTTTTGGAGAAACAAGATTCAACACATAAGGTACAGATGAAACAGGGCTTGTTCCCAACCCCGAGCGGATAGACAATGCCACACCGTGACCAATAATAAAAATTCCTACCACCAAAAGTAGGATACGCAAACCAATTTTATCTTTCTTCATAAATTAAACCTTCCTACCAACAAACCTAATCACAGAAGCAGTGCCACTATGATACCTACCCTCACTCAGCTCGATAACCTCCTCCTTCAATTCCAAGATCTCACAATCCTTAAACTCCTCCCTCACATCCTCAACAGAGTATAGAAAATCAATATCCCTCGGTCCCCCCGCACTACTATTCACCCTCTGAAACTCAACATGATTCCTGCTAAAAAACTCCGCTATAAACAATCCCCCCTGACGCAACAATTTAAGTAAGTCAGCATGAAGCTCCCCCCTCTCCTCCTTAGCAAAATGAGTGTAGATCAGTGCAACCACATCATACCCACCATTTACACCCCTCCCAAGGTCAAGCTCCTTAAACCTGCCCACCCTATAATCTATCTCCACGTTATGCAATTCCGCCAACCTCTCAGCCTTCCTCTTCCCTTCCGAGCTAATATCAAAAGCCACAACCTCCCACCCCTTGCTTGCAGCATAAACCGCATTCCTACCCTCACCCTCACCCGGCAACAATATATTCCCGGGAGACACCGCCTCAAGCTTCTCCTTCAGATAGTTATTAGGCAACTCACCATAAATATACTCATCATTTGAGTATCTGCTATTCCAGCTATCCGCAATCTTACCCATAATCACTCACGGTTCATATATCAAATGCGTTGCTACAGCAATTCTATTCCACACATTTATCGCATTAATAGCCATAATTATCTGAGCTATCTCATTATCAGTAAAAACAGCCTTCGCCTGCTGATACGTTTGGTCAGTCAACCCTTTCTCAGAAATTTTTGTAATCTCCTCAGTCATTTTCAATGCCGCCTTCTCCTTCTCATCAAACAGCGGCGACTCCCACCACGCAGAAATAGCAAACAGACGTCTTGTTGACACCCCATGCGCCATAGCATCCCTTGTATGCATATCTATACAATAGGCACAACCATTAATTTGCGAAGCACGAATTTTTATTAATTCCCTTAAGCTTCTACTCATATTTGTAGAGTTTAAGTATTTTTCGAGTCCAATCATCGCTTTGTATGATTCAGGCTCCAACTTGTTTATTTTAATTCTTTCTTCCATCATTATAAAATATTAAATTGATGATTATTATAAATTGAAAACCCCTATTCATAACAAGTATACTTTAGAAAAGTTGCTTCGCATAAAATAATATCAACTCAATAAATCATATCCAACAAAAAAGCGACTTAGTATAAAATTTAACTAAATCGCCTTTCA
>CAZURM010000019.1:14972-30831 GCA_964622945.1 uncultured Proteiniphilum sp. | reverse complement strand
TTGTTAGCCTCAAAAGACTGTTTTGGTTTTACCCTATTTTATGAAGTGAAGTAAATATTAATTGTTTTTTCTTTTTAGTAGTCCTAACATACTTCCTACGCCTATACCAAAGTAGGTTCTGTCTTTATTTAACTGAACCATAGGCGAGACAGTTAACCCCCAATGTCTTGTAAATGGGAACTCAATTTTTGGGTTAATAATTAGGCTTATTCCATGACGTTTTCCATAATTCCATATGTAATTATCCATCATCAGTCCATCTATAATATTGCTCTCGATTTTTTGCCAATTTTCTGGCTCTTCAATGATTGTGTAGCCCACTCCGACTAATATATTTGCTCGAATATTTTTTCTCTTGTTGAGATTCACTATTTTCCCCAAACTGATATGATAATTTTCTAACTCATCTTTTGGATTTGCTAATCCAAACATGAAAATAGTTTTAACAAGTCCACTAAAATAATCTTCCGGCTGAGATTTTGCTTTTCGTAGATTCCCAGAATACCCTATTTTTATCGAATAACTATCTTGGTATATATAATTAAAACTTAGGTCGCTATTAAAGTAGTTGCCTCCACCTATTTCCCCGCTCAAGTAAATTGCATTGTTTTCAGCAAATTGTGCATTGGCAATATTTATACCTGCAAAAAGGAATAATAAAACTAGTAGTTGTTTCATTAAATCATGAATTTTGGTGATTATAAATCGGATTACATTTAACAGATGAAATATTTTTAAAAACGTTATTTGTTATATTTATTTAATAGTCTGTAAAGGTATTCCTAACAGTCGTTGTTTATGTTTGCCGCTCGGATTCGGATGTAGGACAGTCATTACAATATCTCGCCAAAAATAAACAATAAAAAAGCTAAGAAGTTTGATTAAAACTAATTAGCCTTTTCCGAGTACCCAGAGTCGGGATCGAACCGACAAGGACTTGCATCCATTGGTGTTTGAGACCAACGCGTCTACCAATTCCGCCATCTGGGCAAATGTGAGTGCAAAAGTAACAATATTTTTATTAATAAATACTGTCGCAGTGTAAATTTTCATTTTTATTTTGTACCTTTCAGAATAAAAAGTAAAGAAACCAAAAACAAAAGAATACTATTAATGTTATTTGTGTAGATGCTGTTTTGTTAAAAATCTTACTTATAATCTAAATGACTTTCAATTTAATAAATATATATAATCTTAGGAATGAGAAACAATAATAATAACTATTGTGTGATAATGAGCGGTGGTGTAGGCAGCCGTTTTTGGCCTTTTAGTAAGGAGAACAAGCCTAAACAATTTCTTGATTTTTTTGGGACAGGGAGATCGCTGCTGCAGGCGACTTACGATCGGTTTAAAAAAATTGTTCCTGCTGAAAATATTTATATTGTAACTAACGATGCGTATGCTGATATGACCAAAAAACAGCTGCATGAGATTAATGATAATCAGCTTCTTCTGGAACCGATGAGGAGAAATACTGCACCGGCAATTGCTTTTGCTGCTTTTAGAATCAAAGCGGTTAATCCCAACGCAAACATAATAGTGGCACCTTCTGATCATTTGATTATGAAAGAAGATCAGTTTGTGGATGATATGTTAAAGGGACTGGAGTTCGTAGAGAATAATTCGGTTTTACTTACTTTAGGAATTACGCCAAGTCGCCCCGAGACTGGTTATGGCTATATTCAAGTCAATGAAAAAGAAAAAGTTGGCATACATAAAGTGAAAGCTTTTACAGAAAAACCAAATATAGATTTGGCAACTAAATTTGTGGAGAGTGGTGAGTTTGTTTGGAACTCTGGTATTTTTTTGTGGAATGTTAATAGTATAATTGATGCTTTTAAGATTCACTTACCGGATATGAGTCAGAGGTTTAATGAGGGGAAAGATCTGTTTAATACACCTGCAGAGAAAGAGTTTATAGATGCATGCTTTCCATTTTGCCCAAATGTGTCTATTGACTACGGTGTAATGGAGAAAGCTGATAATGTATATGTTAACATATCTAACTTTGGATGGAGTGATCTTGGAACATGGGGAGCACTACATGAAGTTTCTGGACGTGATGAGCATAACAATGCAAATCTTAATTGTAAGACCCTGTTTATAGAAAGTCATGATAATATTGTGGCTATGAATGAAGATAAGCTGGTTGTATTACAAGGTCTTGAAGATTATATAATTGCAGAGTCAGATAATGTTCTTCTGATTTGTAAAAAAAGCGAAGAACAGCGTATTAAACATTTTGTTACAGATGTGAAGTTTCGTTATGGTGATGAATATGTTTAGTTTGTAAATTAAAGTTAGCTGATAAATAACAACTCCCTATATTTTGGCAGGGTCCACATCTGATTGTCCACAATAAGTTCTAGTTTATCAACATGATATCTGATTATATTAAAATAGATATTTACAGTATCGTGATACGCTATTGCCTTGTTGCGGGCATCGTCTAATTTGTTTGCAGACTTACGAGCTTCAACCATATTGTCAACATTAGTTTTTATCGCAGAAATATGATCAGCAATCTCTTCAATGAGGGCTGCATCCTCTCTTGATAGTTTATCTGCCTTGTCCTTTTCAAAGACAACTCTCATTTTATAGATGTTATCAAGTAATACCGACTGATATTCAGTTGCTACAGGGATAATATGATTCATACATAAATCTCCTAAAACGCGTGCTTCAATCTGTATTTTCTTGGTGTATGTTTCCCATTTAACTTCATTTCGAGCATGGAGTTCTTTCTCGTTTAATACTCGTATACTTTCAAACATTTCTACTGACTGTTTGGAAGTGTAGGCATCATAGATCAATGGAACGCTTGTTTCACAGTTGAGACCACGCCTTTTAGCCTCTTCTTTCCATTCTTCGCTATAACCGTTTCCTTCGAAACGAATGGGTTTGGACTCTTTGATAAGAAGTCTAAGGGTGTCGAAGATGGCTTCTTCTTTCTTCATCCCTTTTCCCATTTTTATATCGATTCTTTTTTTGAACTCTATAAGTTGTGCTGCTACAACAGAATTTAATGCTATCATGGCTGAAGAACAATTGGCTGAAGAACCTACTGCTCTGAACTCAAACCGATTGCCTGTAAAGGCGAAGGGTGATGTGCGATTTCTGTCTGTATTATCAACTAACACCTCGGGGATGTGCGAAATGCCTAGCTTCATTTTTTTTAACTCGTCTACTGTGATGTCATCATTCTCAGAGCTATACTCAATTTTATCAAGAACAGATGAAATCTGCTTACCAAGGAAAACAGAAATAATTGCGGGTGGTGCTTCGTTTGCTCCAAGGCGGTGTGCATTGTTGGCCGACATTATTGAGGCTTTGAGTAAGCCGTTATGTTTGTATACAGCCAATAGTGTGTTTACCAGAAAAGTTACAAATAGGAGATTTTCATTTGCTGTTTTACCAGGTGTGAATAGCCCTATTCCGGTATCGGTGCAAAGAGACCAGTTGTTATGCTTACCAGATCCGTTAACTCCTGCAAAAGGCTTTTCATGTAACAGTAACTTAAAGTTATGTTTTGCAGCTATCTTTTGCATTAGAGACATAACCAGAAGATTTTGGTCTACGGCCAGATTGGTTTCACCGTAAATTGGTGCGAGCTCAAACTGATTAGGAGCAACTTCATTATGACGCGTTTTTAGAGGGATGCCGTATTTATAAGCTTCGAACTCAACCTCTTGCATAAAAGAGGCCACTCGAGAGGGTATTGCTCCAAAGTAATGATCTTCTAGCTGTTGGTTTTTTGCACTTTCGTGTCCCATGAGTGTACGTTCTGTAAGACTTAAATCTGGTCTGGCAGAATATAAAGCTTGATCTACTAAGAAATATTCTTGCTCCCAACCAAGATACGAGTAAACTCTCTTAACGTCTGGGTGAAAAAGTTTACATACCTCAACAGAGGCTTTGTCAACTGCTGAGAGTGCTTTTAGTAGTGGAGTTTTATAATCGAGTGCTTCTCCTGTATATGAAATGAAAACTGTTGGAATACATAATGTATCGTCAATAATGAATGCTGGCGAAGATGGATCCCATGCGGTATAGCCTCTGGCTTCGAAGGTGTTTCTTATACCTCCACTTGGGAAACTTGATGCATCGGGTTCTTGCTGAGCTAACAGCTTTCCGGAAAAACGTTCAATGATTTCGCCACCGGGACCGCTTACATAATCTATAAAAGAATCATGTTTTTCGGCTGTGCCTTCTGTGAGGGGTTGAAACCAATGAGTATAGTGGGTGGCACCCATTTCAATTGCCCACATCTTCATGCCGGCAGCAACATGATCAGCAATTTCTCGATGTAGTGTAACTCCTTGATCTATCGCGTCTAAAACTGTTTTCATTGTTTCCTTGGATAGATATTTAGACATTTGTATTCTGTTAAATACATTTTTACCGAAATATTCTGAGGGTAGTTGTTTTGGGTTTGTGACCTCAACAGGTACTCTTTTAGATGCTTCTTCTACAGCTTTGAAACGTAATATTGACATAGCTTAATTAATTTATTATAGACGCCAGATTGTGCAAAAATAATCATTTTGAATTGGATACTCTAAATTTAGATGATAAAAGAATATCGCCTTAGAGAATTACAAGCAGAATATAATGTTTCCTTTTAAATAAAAAGGCTCTGTTTCTTTTAAGATTATGTGTGTGTTTAGGAGTATGTGTGTATACTTTGCTGAGCCGATGGTAGGTAATTTACACCATACCAACAAACCTGAAGTAGGATAAAAGCAACTATAAGAATTATCATAGATGTTTTGTTTGAAGATCTTTTTTTAAGTCGATAGTGTATATATATAAGGTAACCCAGCCAAGTAGCTGCAGCCCAAGTCTCTTTGGGATCCCAACTCCAGTAATGTCCCCACGCTTCTTTAGCCCATAAAGCACCCATAAGCATACCCAACGTAACACATGCAACTCCGGCATAAACCATATTATCTGCCATATCCATTATCTTGGAGGTGTTGCTTATTTTTTTTTCTTTTACCAGATAATATAGTGCAACGAGTGTTACCGCACCTAATATAGCATAGGAAAACATGTAAATTATAACATGTGGTGCAAACCATGGGCTTTGTAGTGCAGGCATTAACACTTTGTTGTGTATATCAGGATTGATGATATTAACAATGATAAATACAGCGGAAAGTATGGTGGTGAAAGGCAAAATCCATTTATAATCCCACCTTAGAAAGGTCAACAATCCTGCCAGAGGAAGAAAAAATGAATACCACAGCCTAGTCTCACCCATAGTGCGTAGTGGAGGCCGTTCCAGTGATATCCATAATCCAAAAATAAATATAGAAAATAATAGAAGACCTACAAATCTAATCAGTATTGGGACATTTTTTTTTCTACTTATATATGCAGTAACATCACTAACACTCCACAGTAGTAATGAACCTAACGAAAAATATATAAACGAATCCCAAGTCATTCTTCTATGTTATCTAAATGAATAATTTCAACTCTGTCTTTTTTGATATAATCATTTTCTGGTCCTGCTACAAAAAGAAATATTGCACCTGCAAGTAACATAAATATGCCTATATATATAGTTTTCATCCAGGGGTCGTATACCAGTTCAAAAACTGAAGTGTCGGAGTATCTACCTTTTGCGTTGTCATAACTATATTGGTAAATCATCCAGTTATTAATTGCTAATGGCTTGTTAACTTCAATTACTGCCTTTTCAGTTTTACCATCTTCTGTAAAGAGAGTTACATATGAGCTGTACTTTTTTACTTCTTGTTGTGGCATAGCAAGACTCCTGCTTTCATCTATCTGCAATACGCTGTGAGGAAAAATATAGCTTCCGTTGCTTATCCAACCTTCAACAGGTTGTGCAATTCCCTCTTGTGTAGCTTTTACTTTAATAGCAGTTGTTGCACCTTCCATTTGCATGGGCACAATATTTGAATGTATGCTATCTCTGAATATTGCTGCATTGGGCAGATAATCAGTTATTTCTAATGATATGCCTGCAAGTTGGGTTTTATTACCAATGCTTTCAAACATATAGCTTTCGGGTTTTGCTGCTGGCAATATTCTGCCGGTTTCATTATCTATTACGACTATTTTAGGTTCATACTCTTCTATTACAAATGAGTCTAACTGAATCGCTAAAGACATCTCTACTATTTCACCCTGATGTGTGCTTCCCCGCCATTCAACATTGCCTTCGGATACAGTCATTGTTAATCTTACCAAGTCTGCACTTCCCAAAACTCCACCAAGTAGTGCTAAGAATAGTCCAAAGTGATTTAAATAAAAGCCAATATCTCTCCATGATTGTTTACGGATAGTACGTCTTAATGTAGTAAAACCCAAAATCGTTAACAAATAGAAGTAGGTTAGTATGAAGGGCCATGAGGTGGTCATTTGATACCACCCTATAGTAGAAAAGAAGTCTGAAGGAAGTTGTCTTTCTTCTGCTGCAATAGGAAATTGAGGTATAAATCCTAAGATAATGCATAGGATTAATAATATTACTATAGCTGGTATCGTAGAGTAAACGCCTGATAGCCACCTTACTGTTTTATTGTTTTTAATGAAAAAATGGACTAAAAGAAGTCCAACCACAAAAAGGACCCCAATAAAGATATTTACTGGATAAGCAAAAAGATAGGGGTTTAATTTACCTATTGTCAGCTGCAGTAATATACCGGCAAATACAATTCCTGTGGCAACAATAAAACCTTCAGGATATCCCCATGGATGCTCCCAAATTTTACGAGAAGAATTATTCATTAAATTATATTTGTTTTATACTTTTGAAATACTTCTTTTTGTGTTCTAATTAAGACTAATAAGTCTATTGTTACTTTTAGCTGTTTCAAGCCATTTGGGAACTATTGTTTCTTGAAAGATTTGGTTATTTGTATTCTCCAACTCCATATCAAGACCTATATATTTTTGAGCTTTTTCTTTTGTAGAGATATCTGGGAGTGGAACATTTCCAGTAAATCCTAATTCTGCAAGCACTTTTGATATTTCAAAACGAGCTTTATGTGCACGGTCAAGACTCAAAGATAGTATTCTTTGGAATTCAACTGGTGAGTGGAATGATCCTCCATGTGAAGCCACTGCATAATCCCAGCGCCATTGTGATTGACGAATAAGCTGAAGTGCATCATTCATTTGAACTTCTGTTGCTCCTTTTTCCCATGCAAATTGTGCTTCGAGATGTGCCGTAGCTAATTCTTTTTCTACAAGGTTGCGAATTTGATTAGCACTGCGCTGACGTTCATAAACTGAGTTTCGAAGATCTTCCTCTGACTCACGGTGGCAAACCTGACATGTATTGTTCATACTTGCTAATGGACTTCTAACGTGATGACTACTATACTTTACACCACCTTCTGAGATGTAAGGCATATGGCAATCTGCACAAGATACTCCACGCTGAGCATGGATGCCGGTTTTATATATTTCATAGTCGGGGTGTTGTGCTTTTATCATTGGAGCTCTGCTTAATGCATGAGTGTAATCATAAAACTGTATACTGTCATAATACTGTTCTGCACCTTCCATCGTTAGTCCATTATGCCAAGGGAAAATCAGATATTTACCTTCTGTTGTAAAGTAATACTCTACGTGGCATTGTGCGCATGCAAGTGATCGCATATCCTGATGCGACGCTTCCTGTATATTCATCCCCATAGCTTCAAAACCCTCTATTAGGGCAGGGCGACTTATCTGCAAGTCCATACTTTTTGCATCATGGCAATCAGCACAACCAATTGGATTTACAATTTCATCTCCCCAATATGCCCATGATTTGTTGTAAAACTCTGCTACACCAACAGAATCCATTAACCGTGGAACATCAGGACTCTTACAAGTCCAGCAAGTAGCTGGTTGAGGTCCTTCTTCAGCAGTCATAGGTGCGCCGGTACGCAGTGTTTGATAAACATCACTAACTGCATTCATATGTCCTCTGGGTGTACCATAATCTTTTGAAAAAGCATATCCTGCCCAAAGAATAACCATTTCGGGTCGTTGCTCAAGAACATCTACTATGCTACTTCCATTAAACTCACTTTGAAAAGTGGTGTCGATTGTGTGGGTCCATGACTCATATTGACGAGGAAAATCAGTTGCGAAAACTTCATTTCTCGATTCTATACCAGTGATATTCACCATCCTGTTATACATCATACTGGTGATCTCGGCTCTTCTCTGAGTTATGGATGCTGCAAGCATACCAAGCAAGAATACTACTCCTATAGTTACAAAAAATAGTAACCAACCAACCCAAGGCTTCATTTTGTTTTTGTCTTGTTTATTGCTCATAGTATATTTGTTTTCAGTTTTTTATCTAATATATTCTAAAATTAATCATTGGATGTTATATTATACAACCACTCAGGTATATTGCTTTCAGGCATAGGAACTCTCGCATTAGGTGTTGATGAAAGAGATCTACTACGAGTGTGAGGCACATCTCTGTGGCAGTCCCAGCAGGCTTTTCCTCCAATTTCTTGCATTTCTCTATAGGTGTGTCGCCCTGTTTCAACAAATTCTGTGTTTAACTGTGTATGGCATCTTATGCAATTGTTCATAATGGCCTGAGAATTTATTTCTATCGCTCTCATTGCTTGATCTTCTTTGCGTTGTGTAAATACTGCCGCATGCCTGTATCCATTTAGAGCTTTAACAAAATATTTATTTACAAAATTATCTTGTGGAATATGACAATCATTACAAGTTGCATCCTTACCATGCGAGCTGTGCATCCAGGTAGCGTAATATGGAGCCATAACATGGCAATTAACGCACGTGGCGGGATCATCTGAAAGATATGTATACGCACGAGAGGTAATAAAAGTGTAAATAAATACTCCTACAAATGCGCCGGTAACTACGATAGCTGGTATTTTCCAGCCTCCACGTGGTTTGATATAATTCCAAAAGTCAAGCAGTTTACTCATAATTGCTAACTTTAAAAAAGTTTCACATTAATAACAAAGAAAAGAATAAAAACATAGAAAAACTGTAATAATTATGACGATTCTAAAAAAAAAATCTATATTAGTATTTTAAAAACAGCTTTTTATGATTTGTAATCTATCGCCTTATATATGAAATATGAATATCCCTATTTAGAAAATGAACGAATGATTTTTCAGTGTCCGTTATGTAGTTCTATTCCTGAAAATCAGCAAAATGAATTTATTAAAGATGTCCACTTTACAGTCAGGGAGTACGATAAAGGCGATGTTATTGTAACCCAAGGATCTATAAGTGAAACGTTATTTATAATTGTTAAAGGTGAAATAGTTACAGAAATGTCAGATGAGAAAGGTGATTTTATGGAGATTGAGTATATAAAAGCTCCAAATCCCATGGCTACCGGCTTATTATTTGCTGCTGATAATCGTTCACCTGTATCTGCTATTTGTCAAAGTAAATGTAAGATTATAGCAATTCCTAAGGATAATGTTTATTTGCTTATGAGAAAATATGAGTCTTTTATGCTAAAATTTCTTTCCTATATTTCCAACAAAGTTTTTTATCTTTCTGAAAAATTGCGTCTAGTCTCGCTTAGATCAATACGTGCAAAATTATCTTACTACCTTCTTAAAGAATCTGCCGGTGAAAGTGTATTTCGTTTAAAAACCTCCAGAGAAGATATGGCTCGTATATTCAGTGTGTCTCGTCCAGCTTTGGTGAAGGTTATGATGGAAATGGCAGAAGAAGGGATAATTGAAGTTGACAGAAGAGAAATAAAAATTAATGACAGAAATAAATTGCAGAGTATGTTTTAAGTTAAAGGATGTCAAGCCTTTACTTGCAATTATACTAATATTGCTTCTTTTTCTTGCAGCCACTTTTTCTCTAAAAGGGCAAATAGGAGTTGATTCATCAGGTAGCTATCTTATAACTAAAAAAGATGGTAACCCTTTTTTCTTGTTAGCTGATACCGGATGGGAGCTTTTTCACAGACTTACACGTGAAGAGACAATTTATTACCTTGACAAAAGACAAGAACAACAGTTCAATGTTATAATGGCTGTTGCTCTTGCGGAATTAGATGGTCTTAGAATACCAAACATGTATGGTGATGTTCCATTTAAAAACTTAGAAACGCTTGAGTGGGCAATTACACCGGGCGATAATCCAAGTAATGTTGAAGAGTATGACTATTGGGATCATATGGACTTTGTAATTAATGAGGCCTCCGAACGTAATATTTATATAGGTTTGCTCCCTGCCTGGGGCGATAAAGTGGCTTTCAACTGGGGCGATGGACCTATGATCTTTAATAATAACCCTGAAGCCGCATACAGTTATGCTAAACAGCTTGCCAAACGTTATAAAAATCAATGGAATATTATCTGGATTTTGGGTGGAGATAGAGCTGCAACTTATGAACGTGAAGGATTACAACATGATGATCGTCCGGTGTGGCGTGCTATGGCAAAAGCTATTGAAGATACTTATGATAGTGATGTCTTTATCGCATACCATCCGGGGTGGCCGGAAACGTCTGTCTATTTCCCTGATGAGGAGTGGCTTGATATACATGCATTGCAAAGCGGTCATGGTAGTAGAACTGTTAAACCTTGGGATATAATAGCTTCTGATTTGAAAAAAGAACCAAAGCGCCCTGTGATTGATTTTGAGCCATGTTATGAAGATCATCCTGTGAATGTATGGGATGGTAAATGGACAAGAGAAGAACGTGGCTATTTTGATGATTACGATGTCAGGGCACGAATATATCGTGGTGTTTTTGCAGGAGGTGCAGGTGCTGTTTATGGGCATCATCAAGTTTGGCAGTTCTTGGATACTACTAGGAATACACCTATTTGGACTGGTGATACGATCATAGGTTGGGTAAAAGCCCTTGATACTGAGGGGGCTAAACATATTCATCATATTAAAGATTTGATGTTATCACAGTCTGATTTTAATAGGATAAAGGATAATAGTATTGTTGTGTCTGATTGGGGATCTGATTATACTGACCAAATTATTGCTACAAGAAGCGTTAACGGCACTTATGCTATGGTGTATTTGCCACAATCACTGCCTATTGACATTGATTTAAGTAAGATCAACAGCGCTCCTAAAAAGATTTCTTGGTTTAATCCTGTTACAGGAGAATACATGAAAGTTCAAGGTGAATACATCTCAGAGATTAATACTCTTACTCCACCAACAACAAAACAGAGAGATTGGGTGTTAGTTATCGAAGAGGAATAATATATATAAATGCAAAATACAATTGTCTTACAATACAATTGAAACATAATATAATAGACCCATAATGATAAAAGACCTGTCAGATATTATAAAGTTTGCTAAAGAAAAACCAACACGTAAGGTTGTTGTTGCGGCAGCAGAAGATGAAGATGTATTAATTGCAATAAGAAATGCTGTGTTTGAGGGTATAACTGAACCGGTATTAATTGGAAATAAAAAAGAAATCTCACGAATAGCTGCCTCAATAGATTTTAATTTGAATAATATTAAAATTATTGATTGCAAAAATAGCGTTGATTCATCCAGATTAGCAGTTGAAATGGTAAAAAATGGTGAAGCCGAAATACTTATGAAAGGCAAAACCAAAACAAGTGACCTATTAAGAGCTGTGTTAGACAAACAGATAGGGTTGTCAACAGGACAACTTATTAGTCACGTGGCATTTTTTCAGTCTCCCTATTATCATAAAATATTCTGTGTTACAGATGCTGCAATGAATATAGCTCCGAATCTTGAAGAAAAGGTGCAGATTATAAATAATGCAGTCAGAGCGTGTAATAATATTGGAATTAACAATCCGAAAGTTGCGATAGCAGCAGCTGTGGAGACAGTAAATCCTAAAATGGAGGCAACACTTCATGCAGCCACACTGAAAGAAATGAATGTTGAGGATAAGATAAAAGGTTGTATTATCGATGGACCTTTGGCTATTGATATTGCGTTTAACAGGGAAGCAGCTCATCATAAAGGTATTATTGATAGCGAAGTAGCGGGTGATTGCGATATCGTTCTTGTGCCAGATATCGATGCCGGAAATATGTTTTATAAAGCACTAAATTTTTTAGGAGGTGCTTCTTCTGCAGCTATTATTATTGGAGCCTCTGCTCCGATAGTTTTAACTTCGCGTTCCGACAACGGGAAGAGCAAATTACTTTCTATTGCTTTAGCTGCATTAATGCAAAATTAATTATCGAATTTCTAATACAACAAAATAATATGGCAATAAACACACGTATCTTAGTCATTAATCCGGGCTCCACATCAACCAAAATTGCAATTTATCAGCAGGATAAGGTGATTTTTCTTAAAACTATAAAACACTCTTCTGATGATTTACGAAAATTCAAAAGAATAACAAATCAGTATGAGTACAGGAAGGATGTTATCTATAAAGAGTTGGAAGGTGCTGATGTACCAGTAGAGACAATTGATGCAGTAATTGGGAGAGGTGGACTGGTAAAACCAATTGCTTCTGGTGTATATCGTGTTAATGAAGCAATGAGGAACGATCTGCTGGAATGCAAGGGAGGAGAGCATGCAAGTAATCTTGGTGCTTTGATTGCAGCTGATATTGCAAAGATGATTCCATCTGCAGAGGCATTTATTGCAGATCCCGTTGTAGTTGATGAGTTGCAACCTCTTGCCAGGTATTCAGGTCACCCCATTTTCGAAAGGAAGTCTGTTTTTCACGCACTGAACCAAAAAGCAATTGCACGCTCACATGCCAAATCAATAATGAAAAAATATGAAGATCTAAATCTGATTGTTGTTCACCTTGGTGGGGGAATTACTGTAGGAGCACATCATAAAGGTAAAGTGATAGACGTAAATCAGGGGCTTGATGGTGATGGACCTTTTTCTCCTGAACGTTCTGGAACATTGCCTATTGGACAGTTGATTAAAGTGGCATTCAGCGGCATTTACAGCTATGATAAAATGGCGGAAATGATTGTTGGTAAAGGCGGAATGATGGCATATCTGGGAACAAATGATGCTTATATTGCAGAACGAGAGGCTAAAGATGGAGATGAAAAATCCATGGAAGTATTAGCTGCAATGGCCTATCAGGTAGCTAAGGAGATTGGAGGAATGGCAACTGTATTAAAAGGAGAGGTCGACGGTATTCTGATTACTGGTGGAATTGCGAATAGTAAATGGTTTTGTAATATGATAATAGAGAGGGTTTACAGGATTGCACCTGTATATATCTATCCTGGTCAGGATGAAATGGGTGCTTTGGCCGAGAACGCTCTTTTAGCCCTAAATGGTGAGATTGAGATAAAAGAGTACATATAAAACAATATGATGTATATCTTTAACCCTGAACACGACCTTGCACTTGCCAATTTCAGCAGTAATTATACACCACCCACCTCAGCTATTAAGATGGCACACGACCTGTCTGTTTTACCTGTTTGGTATACTGTACAAGAGAGTGTAATCGTTGAAGGTGATGTAAATCATGAATTTATCAATAGAGTTAGAGAGATTTTCCCATTAACTTCTCAACCGATTTCATATACCGATATTCCGTTACAGCAAAATGATACTCTTGGGTATATTGAAGAAATTATACCATGGGGTTGGAATCCTGCATTAAGAAAGAAACTATTGTTTTATGGTGCGCATGAGAGTCAGCTGCCTTCTATTGAGGAGTTGCAAACGTTACGCGACTATTCAAACCGTATAAACGCAGTTCAATTACTTAAAGAGTTGAAAATTGAAAATAAAGACTTTTATGGAGAAAGCTATTATTTTAAGGAAATAGACAGACTATTATCATACCTGCTTTCAACACCGGTAAATAAAGTTCTAAAGATGCCTATTTCAGGGAGTGGCAAAGGATTGATGTGGATTTTAGGTGGAATAACTGATAAGCAGATAGATTGGTGCAATAGTGTAATTAATAGGCAAGGAGGAATTGTTGCAGAGCCGATACTTGACAAAGTAGAGGATTTTGCAATGGAGTTTTACCTTAACAAGGGCTCTGCAACTTTTGCGGGTTACTCATTATTCAATACTGCTTCATCGGGTGCTTATGTAGGGAATCAGTTAATATCCGATGAAAAGATTGAGGAGAAACTGACGAACTACATCCCTTTAGAGATTTTGTTGCAGTTGAAAAAATCTTTATCAAAAAAACTAACCACACTGTTTCCTAATTACAGGGGATATGTAGGTGTCGACATGATGATTTGCAAAACAAACTTGGGATTCCAGGTGCAACCTTGTGTTGAGATAAACATGAGAATGAATATGGGTATGGTTTCACGACTATTTCATAATCAATATATGACACCTGAAAGAAGAGGTAGGTTTGTGGTTGACTATTATAAAAAATCGGGGAATGCATTAAAATTCCATCATAAGCAGCAACAGGAGTTACCGCTAAAAGTTAATGACGGAAAGATTACTTCCGGATACCTTTCGCTAACCCCTGTTGCTGTAGATACGCACTATGCTGTGTATGTTGTAGTGGAATAAAGTTGATCTACTTACGTTCAAGTTTAGAAACTAACTCTGTGGTAGCAGTATCTGAATATATGCCGTAAGCATTTACCAATAACCCCTTTACATTATTCGTTGGAGAGGATATTGCATATAAAATACTCTCGTTATCCAGATCCGACATCTCTTGAAAACGATAAACCTCATCTATTACAAACTCATCAGGTTTCAGTCGGATCAAACTCTTAGCACATACAATGCAGCCACTATCAATATTGAAGTTTTCGGTATAGCCTCTTTTGGCTAAATCGTTTATTGCTTCAGATAAAGTTGTATAAATATTCATACTGATGTTTTTTAATATTGTGCTGTTGCTTTTTAATTATGCGAGAATGAACAATATAAACTATTTTTTCATCTCTTCTGCAAAGTATTTATAAAATAGAGGAATTGTTCTAATACCATTATAAAACTGCTCAAGAGGGAAGTTCTCATTTGGCGAATGAATTGCATCTGTTCCCAGTCCAAACCCCATTAGAATAGATTTAACACCCAGTACCTCTTCAAAAGTTGCTATGATAGGTATACTACCTCCCGAACGTACAGGAACAGGATCTTTTCCATAAACATCTTTGAATGCTTTTTCAGCAGCTCTGTATGCCGGGAGGTCAATAGGACAAACATAAGACGGACCTCCATGCAGATAGTCAACTTTAACCTTTACCGACTTAGGTGATATGGATTCAAAATAATCCACAAACATTTTTGCAATTTTATTGTGATCCTGATTAGGAACAAGCCTTGTGCTAATCTTAGCATAAGCTTTAGACGGCAATACTGTCTTTGCCCCTTCACCTGTATAACCACCCCAAACTCCACATACATCAAAAGTTGGTCTTATTCCTGTTCGCTCGTTTGTACTATAACCCTTTTCACCAAAGACCTCTTCTATATCCAGAGACTTTTTATATTCTGTGAGCGAAAAGGGAGCCTCGGCCATTTTTGCACGCTCTAAGTCCGAAACTTCAACCACGTCATCATAAAACCCGGGAATCAGTATTTTGCCGTTGTCATCCATAGTTTGGGCAATCATTTTTGAAAGGATATTTATTGGGTTAGCTACCGAACCACCAAATAATCCTGAGTGGAGGTCTGCATTAGGTCCGGTGACCTCTACCTGCCAATATGCTAAACCCCTCAATCCGGTTGTTATTGAAGGCACATCGGAGGCTATCATCGATGTGTCGGAAACAAGTATAATATCTGCATGGAGCATTTCTTTATGCTTCTCACAAAATTTAGGTAGATTGGGAGATCCTATCTCTTCTTCACCTTCAATTAAAAATTTGACATTGCATTCAAGCTTTTCTGATTTCACCAAATACTCAAATGCTTTTGCGTGCATGAA
>CAZURM010000019.1:0-14872 GCA_964622945.1 uncultured Proteiniphilum sp. | reverse complement strand
TTATGCTCAGGGAGTGATGATATTGAAGGAATACGTATAAGTTCGAAAAGTTCGTCTAGAAAACGCTTTTCATTACTCTTCACATAGTTGTTAATTTCGTTCATGGTTTGCAATTTATCTCATTTTATAATTAATCCATTTAGTATACTAGCTCTATTTTCTCTATTAAATTTATAACTATTATATGGCAATCAAGCCATTTCATGAAAACACTAATTCAATCTACTCCTTTCACATTCATCTTAAGGCTATAAACAGAAGTTCGTGCAGTTACAAAAAGTATATCTCTGTCTTTGCCTCCAAAGCACACGTTTGAAGGTCTTTCAGGAAATTCTATCTCCTGAATCAGTTCACCTGTGGGAGAATAGATCCATAGTTTGCCCATAGTTAGATAAATATTACCCTCATTATCTATTGTCATACCATCCGATCCTTCCGATGCAAAAAAAGTCTTATTCATAGGCATTCCGTCAGAATCTAAATCATACCTCCAAATCGTTCGATCATTAATATCCGCAATATACAAAACTTTCCCGTCAGGTGTACCTACAAGCCCATTTGGTTGTATATAATCATCTACAACACGAACTACTGAGCCATCTGTAGAAAGATAATATACACCTCTCGTGTTTTGTGCCTCAGTGTGTCCCTCATTCCAATAATCTCTGTGATAATATGGATCGGTAAAATACATTCCTCCATTTGGAGCAACCCATACATCGTTTGGGCCATTTAGGTGTTTTCCTTCATAATTCTCAAAAAGTACTTCCATACTTTTATCCTCATTAAATGCAACCAATCTGTTGTGTTGGTCAGCACAAGAGACCAATTGATTGTTATTAATATTGAAGTACATACCATTTGAGCGATTTGTACCTTCAAGCCATAAAGAAATGCCTTCATTTTCATCCCATACATATATGCGATCATTTGGTTGGTCGGTAAAATAAACCTTGCCATCGGGTGCAACTGCCGGCCCTTCAGTAAAAGAGTAACCTGAACCTAACTTTTCAACAATTGCGTTATTTGCTATCAAATTGATTTGCTGTCCTTTTAAAGAGACTGTAATCGTTAGTAATAAAATTGGAATAAGTGTTTTCATATAATAATGTTAATTTCAAGACGGCATGGTTTATAATTGCACTAATTTATAAACGTGTTATAAGGTTAAATTGTTTAAAGGTTTCTAACTCTTATATTGTTCCTACCTCGCTCTTACCTCGCTCCTTTAAACCTTATGTATAAAAGAAGTAGATAGGAGCTAAGTCGTATCAAAACAGGTCTTAAATACCTTCTCAATAGCTACTAACCACCTGTTAATTATAAATGACTACTTAATACTTTTTTATGTTCAGCAACAACTTAAGATTTGTAGTTAATTTTATGAACGGCAAAGGTTTTATATGTGCAGGTGCGAGGTCAGCAATTTTAAACACTCTTCTTGTTGAGAACTTAAAGGAGTACCACTTTCTATCCAGCTTGTTGCGAAAAGATCTGTTTTTGAACAGTTCATATCCAAAATTTCCACCACTGAAAACATCATTTAAAATAATGTCAACATATTTATTGTTGATATCGGTTTCGAAGGGAAAATATTCTTGCCTAGCCCCTAAATATTTTACTGTGAATGAAGCAAAAACCTTCATGGCGTAGGTTAAGTCAAAAGAATCAACTAATTCATTAAAATAATTCTTATTTAAATTCTTCCAATGTGTTTTCATAAACAGCGTCCAGTCGCACAGTTGTCGAGCACCTACTCCCAAATGAATAAAGTGATGAAAAAGATGGTAGAAAATATAAAATGCATTTACTTCAACAGGTAATGTTTTAATGTTTAACCCATCAATATCGATTACATTAAACTTATCATTTTTAATAATGTCTTGAATTATCTCATCCATCAGCGTATCATATTTTTTGATTCCGAAATAACATATGTTTTTGTGATTCTCGATTTGAACATCATGATATATAAACCCCTGATGATGAATGTTCTCAGCCTCTAGCTGATACCCATTAAGCTCAGCCCATCTATTTGCTTTTTGATAATCGTTTTTACGGTATAAATACAGATCTATGTCACCGGGATTGCGATGTGCCGGAATAGGATAAAGAGAGGCATTTCCCTGTCCTTTAAGTAAAATAAAAGGAGAGTCAATCTTATCATATTCAGCAGATAAGTTTTTTAGTTCTTTATTAAATTTTTGATTTTTCTTTTCGATAGTTTCCGTTTGAAAGAAAAGCTTGTAAACTATCTTTTTTTCTGGCCAAACAGATTTTGGCAATGTTAATATACCATCATATAGAAGTGAGCTCACTGATTGTGATTCTGCAAAACGTACAACTTCGCTCCATATCAAGTCATCAATATCAGTAAATAGCTTCTCGTCTGCTTTTTCATTCCATATTGCAGAGCGTATAAGCTCTAGAAAAAGATTTATGGCAAGGCTGTTCATATGCTTGTTTATGATTTCTTAACTCTTCGATATACTCCTAGGTAAACTCTTCTCATCAATGGAGATGAGAACCAGACATCTCTTGCAAACTTCCATGTTAAACTTGTTTTTCCGATAGTTTTACCACCTCTGTATATCCCTGTAACTTCTGCAAAAATGGAATTTATATCGCATGTTTCACGAACGGTTAAATTACCATTACCTCGTAAAATGATTTCATTAGATTCAATTTTTTCAATCCTGTGAATTACATATCCATTATTTTTTGTTTTTGCCAATACTATATTTCCCTTTTTTACTGAATCATCTTTGATTGGGCTTAATTCTATTTCATCTTTTGATGGACGTATAAATGGCAACATACTACCACCTTTTGATGGTATTCTTATGCTGTTTCCAATCCTAATCTCTTCCATGATATGTGAAAAGAAAACTTCGTTTGAAATAGTTAGCTGACGCATCTATAAATAAAATTAGTACCTCAAAGATATAAACATTGTAGGTTTTTTTATTTCTTTTTATTCATTAATCAATTTAACAATATTAAATTTGCACACATTAAGTGATATGTTATTAAGGAACAAAATGAAAAATATTGTATTAATTGTCTTATTCTCATTAATCTTTGCATTTATGTCATGTAACACAAATCAGGCAAACAAGAATGCTATATATAGTGCGGATTTTATATCTGAGTCCAATGTTGAAAGAGTAATTACACAGCTGACAGACTCGTTAGGAGAGGAGTATTCTTTTAGAATTGAGAGAGGAGTAAAACAGGTTGCCAAGCTTTGGCGTGAGTCAGACGGGATGCCAAATGATTTTGCCAATTTTTGCACAACTTCTTTTGTTATCGATGTTGATGAGCTTTCCACACTTTTCAAAACACTTGAGCGTAATTTGGAAATAATTCAAGGTTATTATCACAAGATGGATGTAGAGTTAAAGATACCAATTCAGCTTGTAGGTCTTGATGTTACCCCTGTTGACATGCTGTTTGGCAGTTATGATGCAGCAGCTCATGTTAATGATGATATGTATTCAAGTAAGATAGCTTTTCTGACAGCACTAAACTTTCCGTTTTATTCACTAGATGAGAAAACAGAGCTTGGAGAAAACTGGAGCCGTCAAGAATGGGCATATGCACGTATGGGTGACTGGTTTACATCAAGAGTTCCTGCCAGTTTACAGCAGGAAATATCAAAAACTCTTACAGAAGCAGATGCTTATATCTCAGATTATAATATCCAAATGGATAAACTTCGTAATGAAAAAGGAGAGCAAATGTTTCCTGATGGTATGAAGCTTATCTCCCACTGGGGGCTGCGTGATGAGCTTAAATCAAACTATGCTGATGTTGAGAATGGTTTGGTAAAACAACGTATGATTTATCAGATAATGACACGAATAGTTGATCAGTCTATTCCTTTGAAAATAATTAATAGCGACTCTTTTACTTGGAATCCATATACAAATGAGGTTAGGGATGAGGAAGTAGTTTCTTCACCTTCTGAGAATGTAAGAAGATATGAGGTTTTCCTTAAAAACTTTCATGTGATGCAACAATTGGATCCATATTCATCTGACTACCCAACTCAACTTGACCGTGCTTTTGATGGCACAATGGAAATATCGCAGAAAGATGTAGAAGAGCTTTTCAGAGGGTTGCTTTCTTCCCCTCAAGTCAAAGAGGTAGCTTCGTTCATTGAATCTAGGCTTGGTCGTGATTTAGAGCCTTTTGATATTTGGTATAACGGATTTAGTTCAGGCGAAGTAGTATCTGAAGATAGACTAACAGCCATTACGTCAGCAAGGTATCCAAATGCAGAGGCTTTTGAAAAGGATCTGCCAAATATATTGGTTAAACTGGGGTGGACTAGAGCTAAAGCTAATGAAATAGCCTCACTTGTAACAGTTGATGCTTCACGTGGTGCAGGTCATGCTTGGGGTGCAGCTATGAGGGATGATGTATCGCGATTGCGCACCCGAATAGGGGATAGTGGCTTGGATTATAAGGGATATAATATTGCCATTCATGAATTTGGACATAATGTTGAACAGACCATTACAATGAATGATGTGGACTACTATATTTTAAACGGAGTGCCAAATACTGCTTTCACCGAAGCGGTAGCTTTTCTATTTCAGAAACGCGACTTAGAACTGCTTGGTTTGCAAAATCCCAACCCTGATGATGAATATTATTTGGCATTAGACAATTTTTGGTCATGTTATGAAATTATGGGTGTTTCACTTGTTGATATATCCGTATGGGAATGGCTTTACAAAAATCCTACTGCTACACCTACACAGCTTAAAGAGGCTGTGATTTCGATATCTAAAGAAGTGTGGAACGAGTATTATGCCGATATTCTTGGAGGAAAAGATGAGATACTTTTAGGGATATATTCTCATATGATTGATTATCCGCTCTATTTGCCAAATTATCCTATGGGACATCTGATTGACTTTCAAATAGAACAACATATAAGAGGGAAGAATATCGCAGAAGAGATGGATCGTATGTATACCCAAGGTAGAATTATTCCTCAACATTGGATGAAGAATGCTGTTGGAGAATCGATATCAATTGATCCACTGTTAGATGCTACGAAAAAAGCGCTACAAGAGTTGAAGAGATGATTTCAGGATATATTTTTGCTACATCTTATAATCTCTCTTTTCCCGGGTGGTCCCGGTAGTCTATCCACATTAAAGCCTGTACTCTGTAGCATTCGCCTCACGGTTCCTTTAGCACAATATGTAGTAAAAACGGCATCTTTATCACAAAGAGAATATATCTTGTTGAATATCTCCTGCGTCCACATATTAGGTTGTTTTTCAGGTGCAAAGGCATCAAAATAGATAATATTGAATAGTCGGTTAGATGAGAACTCTTCAGGGTTACTAAAATCGATCTTCTGTTTTAAAAGGGTGAAGTTAGAAATAATTTCAACTTCCGACTCCCAAGGCGATTTGTGAAGTTTCATAAAAATGTTACTTAGTTCACCCTCTCTTTCTTTGTCTGCATATTTCTCATAATCAAGCTTTTGCACTAATTTGCTGTAGTTGAGTTTTTGCGCTTCTTCAATATCGATAGGAAAGAGTTCCACACTTTGATAAAATAAATCTATTGATCTTCTTTCAGCTTCAAGGAGAGTAAGGAAAGCATTTAATCCTGTACCGAATCCAATTTCAAGAATATTAATATGTTGAGTCTGCTCCTGCCTATTGCCTGTCTGCTGCAAATAATTTATTAATCCTACTTCTATAAAGACATAGATAGATTCTTGAATAGCACCATTCGTAGAGTGATAATGTTCATTTAATTCAGGTACAAACAGAGAGTGTGAACCATCATCAGTTATGATTATTTTGCGATGCATAATCTATGCAATTATTTATTAAGTTGTTATCTAAGTCCTACAAACAAAAGTAGAAAATCTTTGTTTACTATTTCCATCATAGGATGAAAATTATTACATTTGTTTATAAATTAATGAGATGCAAAAATATTTTCTATTACTATTAGTAATTTTAATACTTCCTTCTTGTAATTCAACTTATAAAACGAAGGATAACAGTGATAAGCGTGTACTTACTGTAACCATTGAACCTCAACGCTATTTTCTTAATCAGATTGTTGGTGATACCTATAGAATAAATACTTTGGTACCACCCGGCGCTAGTCCCGAGTCTTATGAACCGGCACCTTCAGTGATGCTTAATATGGCAGATAGCAAGATATATTTTAAAGTTGGAGATCTTGGTTTCGAAAGAGCTTGGAGTGAACGTCTGGCAGTAAACAACCCTGAAGTACTGATTATTGATTGTTCAGAAGGTATTGAACTTATTGAAGGGCATGATCATCATCATTCAGAAGGTGATGATACTCACGCTCACATACATGAGTCGCTAGATCCTCATATTTGGTCATCTCCCAGAGCGGTTAAACTACTTGTTAAGAACATGCTTGAAGCAATGATTTTAGTTGATCCCGACAATGAGGAGATATTTCGTGCAAATTTCGATAAGTTTATAGATAAGGTCGATAGCACAGATTTGATAATTAGCAATATGCTTGACAATCTGCGACAAAGGTCGTTTATTATTTTTCATCCTTCTTTAGGATATTTTGCTAATGATTATGATCTTCATCAGTATAGTATCGAGTTTGAAGGAAAGAACCCGTCGCCTGCTCAGATTATAGCAATAGTGGATGCAGCAAAAGAAAACAATATCAATACACTCTTCATACAGAAAGGGTTTGATACAAAAAATGGAGAAGTTATTGCGTCTGAGGTTGGAGCTGAGATATTTGAAATAGACCCATTAAGTTATAATTGGGATGGAGAATTAATCCGTATTGCTTCTATTTTATCGAGAGAAAATTAGCAGATAAAACAGCAAGAAACACATTTATCAAAGAGATTCAAACAACGTAGGTAAAGGTAGTTGTTAAAGTGGTAGATATTATCATACAGTCATAAAATAGGTTTATTAAACTTTAGAAGTAGGTATTGATGAACAAACTCATAGAGATAGAAGATTTGACAATTGGTTACGAAGAAAAACCAAATGTATTAAGAGATGTTTCACTTACAATATTTGAAGATGATTTTTTAGGAATAATAGGTCCAAATGGAGGAGGTAAGACCACATTGTTAAAATCTATTCTTGGACTCATAAATCCTCAAAAAGGAGTAATAAATTTTTATGATAAAGGCAATAAGGTGCCATCTCTGAATATTGGCTATCTTCCACAAATAAATCAGATTGATAAAAAATTTCCTATTTCAGTGGCAAATGTTATTCTCTCAGGACTTACTCCCAAAAAACAATTATTTAGAAAATACTCTATCAAAGATAAGCATAAAGTAATTGATGTTGCGGAACAAATGGGTGTTGCTGATCTTTTACCTCGAGCTATAGGAGAATTATCCGGTGGTCAGATGCAGAGAGTTTTGCTTGGAAGAGCTATCATTGATAATCCAAAACTTATAATTCTTGATGAGCCAAGCACATATGTTGACAAGCTTTTCGAAACAAATTTTTATAAGCTTCTAAGTGATATTAATAAAGATATTGCTATCATGCTTGTATCGCATGATGTTGGTACAATCATTTCTTTGGTGAAAAATATTGCTTGTGTTAATCAAAGCCTTCATTATCATTCAGGCAGTGATATTTCTCAAGAATGGCTTACAAGTTCCTATGAATCTTGTCCTATTGAAATTTTAGGACACGGATCACTTCCCCACAGAGTTTTAATGGAACATGATCATTAAGATCATACATAACTACTGAGATTAATAATTATTGCAGAAAGTTGCAGACTACTTGGCTAGTCTTTTATTAAAACTCATGTAGGTCTTATTACTATTTATCTATCTGATTATTTAAAATTCGTTTCTAAGAGTGTTTGATAATATATTCTGCAATTTGAACAGCATTTAATGCAGCCCCTTTACGAATTTGATCAGCAACGGTCCAGAATGAAAGTCCATTTTCATTAGTTAGATCTTTACGAATACGTCCTACATAAACGGGGTCAGTACCTTCAAGACCTAAAGGCATTGGATATTCTTTTTCAGAAGGATTGTCAACAAGTTGAACACCTTCTGCATTTTTGAAGGCTTCTCGTGCCTCTTCAATCGACAATGGACGTTCTGTTTCTATCCAGATAGCTTCTGAATGAGCACGCATAACCGGAACACGAACACAAGTAGCGCTTACTTCAATATTAGTGTGCATAATTTTGCGTGTTTCGTGATACATCTTCATCTCTTCTTTTGTGTAACCGTTTTCGGTAAATTCATCCACCTGAGGGATAAGGTTATATGCCAATTGATAAGCAAATTTTGAGACAGTAGGTTCTACACCATTAACCAGTTGCTTATGTTGTTCTTCCAGCTCATCCATAGCAGCAGCGCCTGCTCCCGAAGCTGCTTGATAAGTAGCAACATGAACCTTTTTTATGTGAGAGATATCCTCTATTGCCTTTAAAGCAATCACCAACTGAGATGTTGTACAATTAGGGTTGGCAACGATACCTTTGGGTCGGTGTAGTGCATCTTTACCATTAATTTCAGGAACCACAAGAGGAACTTCGTCATCCATTCTAAAAGCACTTGAGTTGTCAATCATCACAGCTCCATGCTTAGTTATTGTTTTAGCATATTCAAGAGATGTACTTCCGCCTGCAGAAACAAATGCGATATCAATATCTTTGAAATCATCGTTATGTTGCAGCTCTTTAACTATAATCTGCTGACCTTTAAAACTATATGATGTGCCGGCACTTCTAGAAGACCCGAATAGATGTAATTCATCCAGTGGAAAGTTTCTCTGTTCTAGTACACGGAGTAGTTCTTGACCAACAGCTCCGCTAGTTCCAACAATTGCAATATTCATAATGATTGATTTTTAATTAATCCACCTGTTATTTAATGTTTTTGAAGAATGACAACCTAATTATCTTCTCCTTTTGACACACAAAGATAGAAAAAAGAGAATAAAATGTTATCTTATTGCTATTTTCTTTGTTATTTTTCCAATTTTTAAGATGTAGTAACCTTTTGGGAGAGACAGCAGATACTCATTTGTACCCGCATTTACTCTTCTATTATGAACTTTTACACCCATGATATTATAAACTTCCAGGATATCATCTTTTGGAAGATTTTCAACTATTAAACGATTGCCTGCCTGTTTTATAACTATACTGTCTTGTATGGATGCTATGTATCTGTTATCTGTTATATCACCTGTTAGACTAGTTAAGTCTTGTGTGTAAGTAGGTAAACAAATACTCCAAGTAAGTATTATTAAAAATAATATTGAACAGTATAGCTTCATATCAGAGAGTTCCCTTGTTAACTTGTTCAAAGTTCAAATATTTTTCCTTCAGATGCAAGCTCAGTATTAGGAAAAATTAATGCTGCTTCATTAAGAAGTACCCCAAGCTCATTGTATCGTGAAGAGTAGTGTCCAATTACAAGTTTTTTTACATCAGCCAGTTTAGCTATTTGAGCAGCTTGACCTGCGGTAGAGTGATATGTTTCCTCAGCTCTTTTACTTTCACTTTCAGCGAATGTTGCTTCATGATATAAGATATCAACATTCTTAATATACTGAACTATTTCAGGAGCATATGCTGTATCAGAACAATATGCATATTTTTTTTCGGGGTTGCCGGGTGTAGTTATCATTTCGTTTTTGATAACTACACCTTCCGCTGAAATGTAATCAGCACCTCTCTTTATATCATGGATTAGTTCAAATGGAATTTTATGATAATCAATCATATCTTTTATTATATGTCTTGGAGACTCTTTCTCTTCAAAAATAAAACCATTGGTATCAATACGATGCTTAAGAGGAAAAGAGGTTACTTTAATTGATTGATTCTCGAAAAGAGTTAGATGTGAGTCTGGTTCAATAGGTATAATATTTATTTTAAAAGTCATATGCCTACCCATATAGATTAGAAAAGGTTTTATTAGAAAATTGATTTCTTTATGAGCATATATATTTAAATCTCCCGTCCGGCCGAGCAAGCTAAGGGTAGAGAGGAGTCCCGGCAGACCAAAAATATGATCGCCATGCAAATGTGAAATAAAAACAGAATGAAGTTTGCCTAGACGTGCTTTGAATTTTCTCATTTGGAGTTGTGTCCCTTCTCCACAATCAATCATGAAAAGCTTATTGTTCAACTCAACTAGTTGAGATGGAGGATTGTGAAGTGTGGTTGGTATAGCTGATCCGCTGCCCAATATGGTAACTTGAAATTTTGTCATGTCATCTAATACCAATAAGTTTATGTATTTGTAAACTCAAAGCCCAAACAGGATTATTCTTGATTAGCGAGATACAGTAATCAACATTTTCTTGAATAATTTTTTCATTGTCGAATATAGGACTTAGCAAATATCTACTTGTCTTAGGTAATATTGAAATATCAGGAAGAGAGTCACCTTTTTGTATAGGAAAACGAAGTTCATCAACTATAGGTATAAGTTCTCTTATCAACTCAATATTCTGTTTCGGACTGCATGTAATATAATCGATGCCTTCAGGAATTCTCTTTGTGCCGTTAGTTTCAATAGCCTGTAGATATCCTTTTCCTTTAAAAAATGAGACAATCCTATCTGTAAGCTGCAGTGCAGGCTCTCCTCCAGTCCATATAATCCATTTGCAATTATATTTTTTTATCTCATTAAGTACTTCTGTAAGAGTCATTTTTACTCCCCTCTCAAAATCGGTGTCACAGAAGCTGCACGCCAAGTTGCATTTAGCGAGTCTAATAAAGATCGATGCTTGTCCGGCTCTGCCACCCTCACCTTGTAGAGAGTAAAAAATTTCATTAACGTTAAGGCTCATATATTGCTGAAGTTTTAGGAGTCTCGCTCACTTCCACAGCATATAATTCCGGGAGATGGGGTTTAAAAGCATCATAAAGCAATTTAGCAATATTCTCTGCTGATGAATTTAAAGGTGCCATTATATCGTTCAGATTTCTGTGATCAAGATTATTGTTTATATATTCCTTCACGAAGTCCAGCTCATTATAATCTCGAACAAATCCCTGCTGATTAAGCTTATCTGATTTAAGATGCACTGTGACAACATAATTATGTCCATGCAAACGACTACATGGGTGTTCATCAGGTAGTCCGAGAAGTGAGTGTGCCGCCGAAAACGAAAACTCTTTACTTATCTTATACATTTTGTTTTAGTGTTTGATTTTTATTTAAGATTGCAATAATATATGATTATAATAATTTAATTAGATATTATTGATTCTTCTATTAATATGCAACATCCAGCTCTAACCATGTTCTAAGAGGATAATGATCAGAGTATTTAATTTTATCTACCTTGGCTTGATATGCTTTCATATTTCCACTATGCATGATGTAATCAATTCTAAAAAGAAACATATATTCATTGTACGTAATACCAGGACCAAAAGCGGTAGATACATATGCATCTTTTAATCCTTTCTTCATCTGATGATATGCATAGGAAATGGGAGTATCATTGAAATCGCCACAAATTATGGTTCCCCGCGTATCTTGAGTCTCAATATAGTTTTTTACTTTTTCTATCTGATTAGACCTTATACGATATGCTTTACCTAAACGATTTCGGATATTAGTTGTAACAGTCTCAAATTTAATTGAATCTGTGTTTTGCAAAAAATCACTATATAATTGTATATCCTCAGCTTTTATGCTGTTAGACTCCAAATGAACATTAGCTACTGTATATTTTTCTCCATCAATATTGATGGTATAAATTGCTGCACCGTTATATGATGATTCAAAAACCACTTCGTGAGTATCTTCAATAGGATATTTAGAGAAGCAAGCCAATCCGAAGATATGATATTTACCAGATGATTCCAAGCCTGTAATTGATTGGTAAGGATACTGATTTAATTTGCGATTTACGTCTTGTTGTGAAAAAATTGATTGTCCTGTTTTGCTTACAAGATACTCCTGTAAACAAACTATGTCAGCATCCGTTTCAACAATATAGTCCAAAATAGGTTGTTCTGTTGAATTTTTATTTCTTTCATCTGGAAATCCTTGTACATTATATGTCAAAATTTTTATTGCATTGTCAGGAGCCTTTGGAGAATTTATTTGAATAGGAAAAAATGTTGTGATTGGTTTATAGCATAATAATATGGCTATCATAGATACTGCTGCAAACCTCCAATTTGAAAATGTTATCCAGAAAATCAGATATCCAATATTTAATAATAGTACTGCTCCGAATCCCAAGCCAATATATGAAAACAGGTTAGTTTTAAGTGTAGAAACATTCCAAGTAAGGAAGGAGCAAAAGAGTAGCATTATAGCCACTACATTGGTAGTGAAAATTACTATTTTAACGATATTCTTGAACCCTTTATTTCTATTTCTTACTGGCATCGAAAAGCTTCTTTTTTTCTTCAGGTGTTAATCCACTGTATCCAGACTTTTTCAGCTTGTCTAATATAGCATCAACCTCTTCCTGTTCAGAATTCTTTCGGTAATTATAATCCCAATCAGACTTTTTATCACTATTGTGATAGGTTACTTTCATTTTGGATTTTTTTTTGCGAGACTTAAATAAGCCTACAAACCAATCAATTAAGTGGCTCATCCAAGAGGTAATATCTTTGCCTTTTTTGTATTGAACAGCAAAATAATATCCTACCAAAGCTCCTCCAATATGCGCCACATGTCCACCTGGATTAGTTGCGCTACCAAGAGATAAAAAATCAAGTATAAAAGCAAATATAGCAATATATACAATTTTTATCTGACCAAGAAATAATAAATTTAATGAGAGGTCAGGTTTGTAAAATGCGGCACCCATAACAATAGCCATGACAGCTGCAGAAGCTCCAATCATCCATCCTCTGCCTAGAAATAAATAATAAGGGATAGTATTGAAAGCAATAACATATAATAAAGCACCAGCCAGTCCCCCAAGTACATATAAACTTCCTAGTGTCCTACTGGTAAAATATTGCATGAAAATTTTGCCAAACCAAAAAAGCCATAACATATTGAAAAGTATGTGTAGAAAATCTTCATGTACGAACATGTAGGTTATTGGAGTCCAGAATCTTCTTAGGAGCAGTATTAAATTAGAGGGTAGACCTATAAAAGTAATGAAGTCTATACTATGTATATTAAATAGGATTAAAAAAACATTAATCGCTTTTAATATAATGAATACTAAGACGTTGATAAATATCAGCTTAGTCAATACACTGCCTGTCGTGTATCTTAACTTCAGATTGTCAATAAAATCTGCCATGTACTCTATCCTTTTTTCGCCAGTATAAAATCATGAAAATGCCAAACAGCATACCTCCCAGGTGAGCAAAATGTGCTACATTATCACCAGCACGGTTTGATACTCCAAAAAATAGTTCAAGCAATCCATAACCTATTACAAACCATTTTGCTTTAATTGGGAAAGGAAAAGGGATTATAAACAGTTGTGCATTAGGAAACAACATTCCAAATGCAAGTAGTATTCCGAATACTGCTCCGGATGCTCCCACAGTAACGCTATTAATAGCATAAAACATTTCGGGACCAACAACTGCACTAATTCTCAAATACATCACAATTATCTGTATTAGACCAGCACCTACTCCAGTAACCATATAGTATGTCAGAAAACGTTTTGGTCCCCATAACTGTTCCAATGTTCTGCCAAACATAAACAATGCAAACATATTAAAAAACACATGTGAAAAGGAATATGGATCATGAAGAAACATATAGGTTACCAGTTGATAAATTCTAAACTGATTTGAAAAAGGAAAATATAACCCTAGCTGTTGTGTGAGATCATAACCTGTTCTGTTGAGTAAAACAAATTGGGCCAACCACACTATGACATTTATGATAAGCAGGTTTTTTGTTACTGTTGGTAATAACCCCGAAAAACTATTTCTATAATTGTTCATAATTGAATTCTACTGTGAAAGCGCAAAAATACGTATTATTTCGTAGCTTGTGAGGCTTTTTACCACATAAATAATAAATTTTTGAGAAAATCAAATACTTTTCACGTTTTTTCTTGATTGTTTTCATTTAATAATCTATATTTGACGCCAAAACAGGGCTCAGCCTTGACTTAAAGTATGTTTAATTTTTTTATTTACGTTTTCCTATGAATAAATCAGAATTAATTAGCGCTATCGCCGAGAAGTCGGGCCTTAGCAAGGTAGATTCCAAAAAAGCATTGGATGCTACATTAGAAGCAATATCCGAAGAATTGAAGAGCGATGGTAAAGTGGTATTGGTGGGCTTTGGAACATTCTCTGTATATGAGAGAAGTGCAAGAAAAGGTATTAACCCACGAACAAAACAGCCTATTGACATTCCAGCGAAAAAAACAGCTAAGTTTAAGGCAGGTTCCGACTTATCAAATCTATAAGGATATTGTCATGGAATAAAAAAGGAACAAACTTTTTAGTTTGTTCCTTTTTTATTTTCAGAAATTTTTTACCTTTGCGAACTATTATTGACTCCGTAGCTCAGTTGGTAGAGCAATAGACTCTTAATCTATGGGCCGAGGGTTCGAACCCCTCCGGGGTCACCTTGATTATTAGGCACTTATTGACATCTGCGTTAGGTGTTTTTATTTTGCTCATACATAAATCTTATCATAAATAACCGCGCTATTTTTCACTTTTTTTATTATAACTAAAGCAATTGTTAAATTTAATTATTATTATTATTTAAGATTTAGTGTAATTTTTCGTGTATTGGGATTATAGTGATTAGATAGTAAAAATGTTTTGTGTACGTAAACAATACTAGAAAAATTTATAGAGTTGAACAATATTAATCATTACTGTCCGATAAAAACCTGTTTTGATTTTCATTCTTCGTAACGGG
>CAZURM010000018.1:0-32022 GCA_964622945.1 uncultured Proteiniphilum sp. | reverse complement strand
CATTGTTAACCTTAAATCTAATACCATGAAAAACACGATGCAAATATACAGTGTTTTGTCTATTCATCCAAATTAAAACACATGTATTATTCGTATTTTAATCTTATTTAGTGTTAATCGCCTTTTCTACTCTGAACTTTGTTTTTATTCACAAAAAAACAGATTAATCATAAAATTTATTTGCAAAAAAGTTAAGTAAACCCCAATTATATCTATACCAACGCCTTGTAGCTGATTGTTTGCCTCCAAATTGAAGTAAAAAACGTGATCTTCCTGCATTTTTGTTTATATATCCAACATCCATATAATCAAAAAACATAAAGCCTTTATCTTCAGCCAACTGCATGGCAGAGTATAGTGTGTAAATTGTTGGAAAAACTGTTTTGTATCGTTTTGATTTGCCCCAATAGTAAAGACAATAAACATTAGTTGTATCTTCAAATCCTAATATAGCTCCACCAATAATTTTATTTTGATAACGAGTTAATAATATTTTACCTTTACCATGGAGAATATAGTATCGATAGAAATTTTCAAAGTATTGGTAGGGTGGGAAACGATGTGATATTTTTTTATTATTGGTGCTTTCAATAAGTTTATAAATTTCTGGTAGACTATCTTCAGAATTGAGCTCATCAATCACAAGTCCTTTTTTAATTGCTTTATTTACCTGATTTTTTCTAGATGTTGATAGTTGATCCCATATTTTTCTTTTTTTCTGCAATGAGTTTTTTATATTAATCCATTTGGTTGAATGAAATTTATTTTCTCTAAATCCTTTATAACCAAATACAGTACTATTAAGTGTGTCGTAACGTATTAAAAAAACTTTATTTTTCACTTCTTCTACAAGATGTGTTATTAGAATATTGAAAACATCTATATTAGAATAGTTTTCTTCAAAAAAAGAAGGTTGTTGAGAAATAAAACATCTTTTGAAAATTTTTCCCTGCAAAAAACGATTTCGACGTACAATAACAGCAAATATGGCAGCTATAGGTTTTTCTCCATCAAAAGCAACAATCATTAATGGTGAATATGTCGAAGAGTTGCTATACCAATCAAAAGAGGAAGAATAGTGAAAAAAATTAACGGCTTTTAAGTTGGGTAGGTGCTCCTTTTTATAATATGTTTTGACAGTGTATTTAATCATCTCTCTATTTGAAATTAGAAATAAATCAAACACCAAAAATTCTTAATAAAACAAATATACTAATAATATTAAAAATATACTAATTGTAAAACTTGAATAATTAATTGTTGGCATAGATCTAAACAACTTTTATTTTTAGTAAATTTGAGAATTGTATAAAATACAGGAATAATATTCAAATAGTATGATTAAAAAAATCTTAGTAACTGGTGGAACCGGATATATTGGTTCGCATACAGTAGTCGAACTACAACAAGCAGGCTATGAGGTTGTTATTGTTGATAATTTGTCAAATTCAAATATTGATGTACTGCAAGGTATAACGAACATAACAGGAAAGTCGGTATTTTTTCATAAAATTGACTGCACCGATAAGACAGCACTAGAGTCTTTATTTAAAGAGCACTCTTTCAATGGAATAATTCATTTTGCCGCAAGCAAGGCTGTAGGAGAATCAGTCAAAAAACCCTTGATGTATTATTATAATAATATTGTCTCATTAATTAATTTGCTCGAACTAATGCAAATATATAAAGTGAAAGGTATAGTTTTCTCTTCTTCTTGCACTGTTTATGGCGAACCAGATAAAAATCCTATTGATGAGAATGCCCCGATTAAACCGGCAGCATCACCATATGGAAATACAAAACAAATTAATGAAGAGATAATACAAGATTTTGTACATTCAGGGGCACCAATTAAAAGTATTATTCTACGTTATTTTAACCCTATAGGAGCCCATCATTCTGCCGAAATTGGAGAGTTGCCAATAGGTATACCTCAAAATTTAGTCCCATATATAACACAGACAGGCATTGGAATACGTGAACAATTAAGTGTTTTTGGTGATGATTATAATACACCTGACGGATCTTGTATAAGAGATTTTATTAATGTTGTAGATCTTGCGAAAGCACATGTTATAGCAATTGAAAGGATGTTAGAGGATAAATCAGATGAGAGTGTTGAGATCTTTAATCTGGGAACAGGAAAGGGTGTTTCTGTTTTAGAATTGATTAATTTGTTTGAGAAAATTTCAGGTATATCTCTTAACTATAAAATTGTTGATCGTCGTGAAGGTGATATAGAGCAGATTTGGGCACAAGCTGACAAGGCTAATAATGTATTAGGATGGAATTCTAAAGAAACAATTGAAGATACAATGTCTTCAGCATGGAATTGGCAAAAACGTTTACGCGAAAAAGGAATTATGTGATATAATTAGAGTTTAAAGAATTAGAAATAATATTCTATAACAAGATAAAAATCCTCATCACCATTAGTGGATTTTTCAATTTCTATCTTATTCTCCCTTGCAAGCCAACCTATAGCACTGTAAGCTTCCTTTTCTGATAAACCCGAATTTTCACATAACTGTTTGATATTCCATCTTTGGTTGTTATTTAAAAGATTCCATATTATACCAGCATTTGTTCCAATCGATTTTTTGTTCATTTTGATCAGTGTTTTATAATTGTTAACGAAGTACTTCTAAACTCTCTAATTGTTTTAGTTAAAACGCTCAGAGAGGATGTTTTGTTTTATAAAAAAAGAAAATTAACCACTAAATGTCGTGGTAAGGAAAAATAATTAATAAGTGCTAAAATTAAATGTGGATAGAAATGATTAAGTAAAGAAATGCAGCCGGTATAGCTACAAGAAGGCTGTCGATCCTATCTAAAATGCCTCCATGACCAGGAATTAAGTTGCCTGAATCTTTTACTAAACTTGTGCGTTTAATAAGTGATTCGAACAAATCACCTAAAGTACCAAATAAAGAAACGACTAATGCAAATCCAATCCAAAATACAATTGAAAAATCTGGATACAACCATGCAAAAATTAAAGATGAAAGCGCTGTAAAAAAAACACCTGCAATAAATCCTTCTATAGATTTCTTTGGTGAAATATGCTCTATGAGTTTGTGTTTACCTATTAGTGAGCCAATAAAGTATGCTGCGGTATCATTTACCCAAAGGAATACAAAAAGTGCAAGTACAAGTATATTTCCATACCCATTGCCTGTGTAACCGTAAGGAATAGAGTAAGATATAAGCATTAGTAGACATATAGGCATAGTTATATATAACTGTCCGAATGTTGAGTAAATTATACCATGTAAAATATCACTCCTCTTAATGAACGTTGTAGATGAGATTAAAATCAATAAATATATTATTATTGTTACAGGTAACAAGTATTTTGAAATATTTTCTAGGAATAGAAAAGCGGTTAAAAATATCAATACACCCATTACTATGTTAAATATTTTACTAATAGCATGTGATGTGTCTTTCTCCATCATGCGATAGAACTCAAACAACGCGATACAAAGTATATAGCTGAAGATTATTAGAAAAGAATATCTCCCTCCTAGTATTCCCAAGAGAATAATTAATATGTATAGAATGCCCGCTGCTGCACGCGTGGTTAAGTTTTTAATATTCAAACTCTTAATATTTAATATCGCAATCTAAAATATTTATTAAAGAATTACGAAATCACAAGTTACTTTATTAAACTTCCTCTTCTTTTGTTGATTCTTCTCCAGGTTTTTGTGTTTCATCTTCTGTATAGGGGTCATCCTTCGCCTCTTCTTCAAGATCAATATTATTCTCCATAAGGATGTTGTACCAACCTATTAACTTCTTTATATCTGATGCATATACACTTTCTTTGTTATAGTCAGGAAGAACTTTTTCTAAATATTCGAAAAATTCTTTATTTGAAGATTTTGATGAAAGTTGTATAGGCTTACCATCCTCTTTTTCTTTTATTTTTTTAAATACTTCTCGTAGCGGAATATCATTATCTGTAGTGTATATAGACACATCGCTTAATGCCACAATCTTTTCGTGTAGATATACCGGAATTCGTTTTCCATCAGTCATGGATTCAACGATATTCATGTTTTTATTTGTAGAGATTAGTTTATATAAACCGGGGCGACCAGTAATTGATAATATTTTGGTTAGCATAATATTTGTTAGCTTTAATAAAAACTTTGCTTTAATATAGACTGCAAAAGTAATCAGACTCTGTATTATTCGCAACTTTTATTGCAAAATCTATATAAATATTTTAAATCGACACTAATTTTTAATATTATATTTTAAATCCATTTTACTAGATAATAATCAGAGTAAAATGGATTATTTAATAAAAATGCATACTTTAGTGAGATTTTATAGAAAAAAAGTTAGTATGGAAAATAAATTGGTAGTTATGTGTCTTACAGTTTTGCTATATACTTCGTGCATTGGAAATAAACTAGATGATAAGGGAGACAGTGTTGTGGATGATGAGAAACAAATCGAAATGTCAGTTTTGCAAAACGATGAAGAGGACTTGTTTTTACTTGTTGGTACATACACATCTAATAAAGGGAGTAAGGGTATATATGTATATAAATTCAATACAGAGCTAGGAGTATCAGACTCTATTAGTATGATTGAGATGGAAAATCCCTCATATCTCACATTAAGTCCTGATTGGAATTTTGTGTATGCTGTAAGTGAGAGTGGGGAGGATAACAGTGCTGTACATGCATTTTCATTCGACAGAACGAAGGGATTACTCACACCTTTAAATTCACAACTTACCTTAGGCTCTGATCCATGTTATATAGCTATAGATAGTAAAGGGAAAAACGTACATACTGCCAATTATAATGGAGGTAGCATTACTACATTTCAAGTGAATAGTGAAGGTGGTATTTCTTCGGCTAACTCTGTTTTGTTTTTCGAAGGTAGTGGTCCTGATTCTACGCGTCAGGAAAAGGCTCACCTACATAGTGTGATGTATTCACCCGATGGAAATTTTATCTTTGCAACAGACTTAGGCTCTGACAAGCTTTACCGTATGTCTGTTTTAGATACACCATTTGATGGTCAGCCTTCTTTACAGATAAACAGTCTGAAAGAGTTTTCTGTTACACCTGGAACTGGTCCTCGTCATTTTGATTTTCATCCTGATGGCGGACGTTTTCTTTATATACTAGGAGAACTGTCAGGAGAAGTGCTTGTATTTGATTACAACAACGGAGATCCAGTGTTAAAGCAGAGTATTGCAGCTGATACAACTGACGCTAGGGGGAGTGCTGACATTCATATCTCACCGGATGGTCGCTTCTTGTATGCATCCAACAGGTTAAATTATGATGGTATAGCAATTTTCTCTATAAACATAAAAGATGGAATACTTACTAAAGTAGGCTATCAGCCTACAGCTAAACATCCTAGAAATTTTGTGATTACACCAAATGGCAAATATATTCTTGTAGCAAGTAGAGATGAAAATAAAATTCAGGTGTTTGAAGTTAATTACGAAACGGGGTTGCTAACTAGTACTTCTCAGGATATTATAATTGACAACCCTGTATGCCTCAAATTCTCAGCTATCTATTAATATCTTTTTAATCATATGTTATTTCAATCTATTTTAATTAAGTGTTTTTTTACCAACCGATAAACTGCAATATTTCGCTGAATTGGTAAATAACGCATGTATACTATACTTGAAAAAAAGATATAAGGGTATTAAATGCCTCTAATCATTCTCTTTTATATAGAAGGATGATAGAACCATTATAAGAACTTTAAAAGAGCGAGGTAGGAGCGAGGTAATAACCAAATAGGAGTTAGATATATGTTGTAATTAGGGTCAAAAAGCTATTAAAGGCCATGCACAAAACTGTGATGACCTTTAATACTTATAGATTAAACCTTTTAAAATGCCTGTTTATATTAGTATTATTTACAAACCTCCTAATTTTGCAACCTCATCGATTTTATAAGGAGTAGCTTGGTATACAAAGTAGTTGAGCCAGTTTATATACAGCATGTTAGCATGTGAACGCCACTTAACTATTGGGGGCTGTGTCGGATCATTGTTTGTGTAATAGTTTTGTGGTGGCATAATAGTATTTATACCTTTTTCTTTATCACGCAGGTATTCGTTATGTAGAGTTAGAGGAGAGTATTCAGAATGACCTGTAACATAAAACTCACGCCCCCCTCTGGAAGATATTATATAAACACCAGCTTCATCTGATTCTGAAAGTACTGTAAGTTCAGGATGATTTTTTATTTCATCTGAATTAAGTGTAGTATGTCTACTGTGTGGAACGTAAAACTCATCATCAAATCCTCTGAACAAGGGAAATGAGGAGTCGTTAATCTTATGCTTAAAAACGCCAAACAGCTTTTTATCTAACGGGTATTTCTTTATTTTATAAAAATGGTAAAGTGCAGCTTGAGCACCCCAGCAAATATAAAATGTTGAAGTTACGTTTGTTCGTGCCCAATCGCATATCTGAGTCATTTCATCCCAGTAATTTACTTTTTCAAAATCTAACATTTCTACAGGAGCACCTGTGATTATCATTCCATCAAAATATCTATTTTGTATAGATGAAAAGTTGGTGTAGAACGACATTAGATGTTCTATAGGTGTGTTTTTTGGAGTATGTGTGGATAGACCCAAAAATTCAATTTCGATCTGTAGCGGAGAGTTAGATAGCAGTCTAAGCAAATCGGTCTCAGTTGAGATCTTAAGGGGCATCAAATTGAGTATAAGTATTTTTAGAGGTCGAATGTCTTGCGTAGAGGCACGTAGGTCCTCCATTACAAAAATTGACTCTTTCTTTAATATTTCAATAGCCGGTAATTTATCCGGTAAGTTTAAAGGCATAATCTACTAATTTTTAACAACCTAAAACTATGGTTTTATAGTAAAACGATTTCTTCTTTTTGAATTTTAATATCGCAATAATGGCATTGAAGTTCAACATTTTCTTTGTCTGTAACATGAAAACGAGTCTTCATTGGTTCATTATTAGTTATACATTTGGGGTTATTGCATTTTACAATCTCAATAATTTCATCCGGCAGTACAACTTTTTTCTTTTCCACAACTTCAAAATTGCGGATGATATTAAGATTTACATTTGGGGCAACTAATGCTATTCTATTAATCTCATCTTCTTTAAAGAATTTTTCAGACACTTTTATGAGTCCTTTTGTTCCCATCTTATTACTATTTAGGTTATTACCAATTGTAATACGATTGTCGAGTTTCTGTAGTTTAAGTAATGAAACTACTTTAAACACAGCCTTAGTAGGAATGTGATCGATTGCTGTGCCGTTTTCAAGTGCGGCAACTTGTAAAGCTTTTCCCATAATATGAGATTTATTTATTTTTTATAGCTAATAGATATTCCTGAACGACTATCTGGATGGATAGTTGTTGTGAAATCTGCATGATTTTGAATATATTCAACAAACTCACGTATACCCGCAGAGCGTTGGTTTGTATTATGTGCAACGAAACATCCATTCTGTAGCATTTTGGGTTCCATATCTATAAAATAGTTTTTATACCATTCTTTATCTGCATCCGAAAAAACAAAATCATATTTACCATCTAGTTCTGGCACTAGTTGATGAGCATTACCGAGTCGAGCATCAATATATTTATCTAATCCTACTTCTTTAAAATTGGATAGTGCTGTTTCGTGCCTGTTTCTATCAATTTCAATTGTAGTTAGCTTGCCTCCTGTTTTCGACAATGCCCAAGCAATCCATACTCCTGAGTGACCTGTAGAGGTGCCTATTTCAACTGCGTTTTTATAATTACCTTCCAAGATTAAGTCATATAAAATTCGTCCATCAGAAACCGGAACGTTCATATCGCGCCACTGTCTGGATTGTTCCTTTAAGAATTCTATCACTTTTACGTCAAGTTCATTTTCAGCCTCAGGATATTGAGCCATAACCATACTTGGCAAGAAAAATATTAATATCAATAACAGAGATATTTGAGTTGTTGTTATTTTTTTCATAATAATCATTTTAATTAATAATTTATAAACTGTACTCATAAACCTCTTGCTATAGATATTATGAGGTTTAAGTTGTATTTATTCCCATAAGGTCGCAAATTATTGCTTGTCTGGTGTACATGCCATTTCTAGCTTGTTGAAAGTAATAAGCTTTTGGATTTTCATCAACATCTTGACTTATCTCTTTAACCCTTGGAAGAGGATGTAGTACTTTCAGATTTTTTTTAGAATTCACAAGCATATTGTTGTGCAAAACATATACATTTTTCACTTTTTCATATTCCATAAGATCTGTAAATCTCTCTTTTTGAACTCTAGTCATATAAAGAATATCTGCATTATTGATAGATTCGGCAGAGAAATTTGTGAATTCTCTATATTGAATATTTTTATTATCACAGAATATCTTATATTTTTCAGGAATATGTAATTCTTCCGGAGCAACAAAATTAAATACTGGATTGAAATATGATAATCCTTGAATTAAAGAGTGAACAGCACGACCATACTTTAAATCTCCTACAATTGTGATGGTTAGATTTTCAAGCGTACCCTGAGTTTCGTAAATAGTGAACAGGTCAAGCATCGTTTGTGAAGGATGCTGATTGGATCCATCTCCTGCATTAATTACTGGCACAGGTGATATCTCAGAGGCATAGCGTGCAGATCCTTCTAAATGGTGGCGCATTATTATTATATCAGTATAATTGCTAACCATCATTATTGTATCTTTAAGTGATTCTCCTTTTGTTGAACTACTAGTAGCCGAATCAGAGAATCCAACAATGCGTCCACCTAAACGATTGACAGCAGTTTCAAAACTTAAGCGTGTTCTGGTTGATGGCTCAAAGAAAAGTGTTGCACATACTTTACCATTCAACAAATCACGATCGGGATTTTGTTTAAATTTGTATGCACTCTCAAGGATACGATAAATATCGTTGTTGTTATAGTCGTCTATATTAACTAAACTTCTAGGTTTCATAAAAACATTATTATTCAATAATTATTTAGTTACAAAAGTAACTAAAATAACAGAAAATAAAACTCCATTATAGTCTCATTAATCTCATTAAAATTGGAGCGTTTTCAAAAAACAAATAAACTAAGTTAGTTGAGTCCAATAATTTTTGCTATTCTTTAATTCAGTTTTACCAAAGAACACTCTATCTTTTGTTTGAATAATGCTAGCTATTGTTGTTTAAATCAGCAACATATATTGTTCCAAAAATAATAAGCCAAATATTTTTATACAAATAAAATATACCAGCAGCATAATTTTATCGACTAAAAGCGATATTGAAGCGTTAAGCGTTATAATTCACCAAATCATTCCTCATCATATAAGGAAAGATTTTTTATTCATAAATAGAGTTAAGAGAATAGAGATCTATTAAATCTAATATCGAGTGTTGACCACTATATATATAATTAAAATTGTCAACTTAAACTTCAAGATCAATATCAAATAGTTCGTGCCATGGAAGACCTTGTTTATTTAGCTGTACCATAAATGGATCTGGGTCAAACTCCTCAACATTAAATACTCCGGGTTTTTTCCACAACCCTTGTAAAAATAACATGGCTCCTATTGTTGCCGGAACACCTGTGGTATAGCTTACGCCCTGAGCACCGGTTTCTTTATAAGCTTCTTCGTGACTACAGTTGTTATATATATAATAGGTGCGTTCTTTTCCGTTTTTTATACCTCTAATTCGGCAGCCAATTGATGTTTGACCAGTGTAGTTTTCTCCTAGTTCTCCTGGATCGGGTAGTACAGCCTTGAGAAATTGAATTGGTACTATTTTTTGGCCGTTATATTCAACTTCATCAATACGAGCCATACCAATGTTTTGTATTACACGTAGATGGGTAAGGTATTCCTGACCAAAAGTCATCCAGAAGCGTGCACGTTTTAGGGTTGGGAAATTTTTAACTAATGATTCCAACTCTTCATGATATATAACGTAAGATTCTTTTGGACCAATCTCAGGGTAGGTGAGTGGCTTATGTATTTCATGCGGTTCTGTTTCAACCCATTTCCCATTTTCCCAATATTTTCCTTTCTGTGTAACTTCTCGTATGTTTATTTCTGGGTTGAAGTTAGTGGCAAATGCTTTACCATGATCGCCGGCATTACAATCTACAATATCCAGATAATGTATTTCATCAAAGTGATGTTTTGCTGCATGTGCAGTAAATATACTGGTTACTCCTGGATCAAAACCACATCCCAGGATTGCGGTTAATCCTGCTTTCTCAAATCTTTCTTTATATGCCCATTGCCATTTATATTCGAATTTAGCTTCGTCGAGTGGTTCATAATTGGCTGTATCCAAATAGCTAACGTCTGTTTCGAGACATGCATCCATTATATGTAGATCCTGATATGGAAGCGCTACGTTAATTACAATCTCAGGTTTAAACGATTTTATTAGATCAACCAATTCAGGTACATTATCAGCATCAACTTTGGCTGTTTGTATTGTAACTCCTGTACGCTTTTTTACATCTTCTGCAATTATGTCACATTTACTCTTGGTGCGGCTTGCAAGCATAACTTCAGTAAAAATATTACTGTTTTGTGCTATTTTGTTTGCTACGACAGTGCCAACACCACCTGCACCAATTATCAAGACTTTACCCATATTTCTTATATTTATAAAATTAAAATCAATATTCAAGACTAGTTTAACTAAAGACTTTATACAAATATAATATCAATTTTATAAACAGACCTGATTTGTATGATTTTATTTATTGATGTGTTTTTCAATTTAGTAAAGCTTGCTTGTTTCTTTTTTATGGGTATCGTTTTTAACTATTCTATAAAAATCATATCTTTGTGATTGCAAAACATAAACTACTACTATTAGCAAATAACTATTTAACACATTGGATTAATTTTATGAATGAAGAAAATATTGAACAAATATACCGCTCGACAAATGCAATAAGTGAATGGTCTATAAACTTTCTTTCTGGCATTGGAGTATCTAATAATTGGATAAAGTATATAAACCTAATTTTTATGATTACTGTTTTGGTCATAATTGTATTTGTTGTACAGTATGTTACCCGTAAAATTATACAAGTTATACTTAATCGTTCGGCTAAATATTCTAAAGTACTATTTTTGAAACATCTGGCAGACAGAAAATTTCCACACTATCTAGCAATGATTGTTCCATTTAGTATAGTTAAGGTATCTATTCCTATTGTGTTTGAACAGTTTCCTAAAACGATGAGTTTTATGGATAAGCTTGCAGATATATATCTAATATTCTACATTATCTGGCTTATTATGTCGGTTATAAATGCAGCTTTTGATTCGCTAAGACTTAAACCAAGCCTTAAAGATAAACCTCTAGATAGTTATGCACAGGTAATACAAATTGTATTTTATATTTTTGGTTTCATCATATTATTCTCTATTCTTACGGGACAGAATCCAACTACAATTATTGCAGGACTTGGTGCCGCTTCAGCCATTTTTATGTTGATTTTTAAAGATTCAATTTTGGGCTTTGTAGCTAGTTTACAAGTGTCTGCAAATGATATGGTACGTATTGGTGATTGGATTACAATGCCTAAATATGGAGCTGATGGAGATGTGATTCAAATAACTCTTACAACTGTGAAGGTTAGAAACTTTGATAAAACAATTACTACTTTGCCACCCTATGCATTGATTTCTGACTCTTTTCAGAATTGGCGTGGCATGCAAGAAACGGGAGGTAGAAGGCTTAAGCGTTCTGTACATATTAAGCAAGGAACAATACGTTTTATTAACCCCGAAGAGATAGAGAGGCTTCAGAAGATAGAGCATATTTCTGATTATGTTCAATCAAGGGTAAAAGAGATTGATAATTATAATAAAGAGCATAATATTGACAAATCATTGCTTATAAATGGTAGAAATCTAACAAATATAGGACTCTACAGGCAATATATTTATAACTATTTGCAAAGTCACCCAAAGGTTCATAAGGGACTTCTTTTAATTGTTAGACAGCTGCAACCCAATGAAAAAGGAATGCCTCTTGAGTTGTATTTCTTTACTGCAACAACTGTATGGGTAGAGTATGAGGCCATTGTTTCTGATATTTTCGACCATATAACGTCAGCTGCCACTTATTTTGATCTTGAATTATTTGAAGATCTATCTAATGATTAATTATAAAATAGTAAATTAAATTAATAATTGTATTATAAAATTTTTAAACGAAATCTTGTTTGGATTAAATTTCATATATTTGCCGTTTGATTTATTAAGAAAATAGGATAATCAAGAAAGCGTCTTTTATTGATAAAGATATAAAAATGAAGAAAATATATAGTGTCTTTACGGGTACAGGAAGTTATGTACCTACTAAACAAATTAAAAATGATTATTTTCATTCTAATGAATTTTATAAGTCAGCAGGTGAAAAATTAAATATTCCTAACGAAGAAATTACTCGTAAATTCGAAGAAATTACAACAATTGCCGAAAGACGTTATGCGGAAGATGATCAAGTTACATCTGACTTGGCATTAATTGCATCGCAGAGGGCTATAGAGGCTGCCGGTATCGATAAGGAAGAACTTGATTATATTATTTTTGCACACAACTTCGGAGAGACAAAAGTAGATGATACTCAAATTGATGTTTTACCAGTAATGGCTGCAAGGTTAAAACAAAAACTGGGTATTTCTAATCCTTCTGCTATTGCATACGATGTGTTGTTTGGTTGCCCCGGATGGATTCAGGCTGTAATTCAGGCTGATTACTATATTCGTTCAGGTGATGCAAATAAGATATTGGTTGTAGGAGCTGACGTACTTTCACGAATATCTGATCCACATGATCGTGATAGCATGATTTATGCAGATGGTGCAGGAGCCGCAATTATGGAAAGATGTGAGAGTGAATTACCTGTGGGTATTTTAGGGCATAACTCACGTAGCGATGCTTTGGATTATGCAAACATGCTTTATATGGGATATTCCTATAATGCCGAGCTTGCTGAAAAAAAGATACATTATCTGAAAATGAATGGTCGCAGGTTGTATCAATACGCCTTGTCTAATGTGCCAAAGACAATCAAGTCTGGTCTGGACAAATTAAATCTACACATCTCAGAAATAAGTAAAATACTAATTCATCAGGCAAATGGTAAAATGGATGATGCAATTCTTAAAAGATTATTCAACCTTTATGATATTGAAGAGGTGCCTGAAACAATAATGCCGATGACCATTTCTTGGCTGGGCAATTCATCAGTTGCTACAGTGCCAACATTACTGGATATGATTACTCGTGAAACAATGAATGGGCATCATCTTAAAAGCGGTGATATTATAGTTTTAGCTTCAGTAGGTGCCGGAATGAATATTAACAGTATTATTTATAAAATATTATAATTATTCTTTCTTAGATATATTGTATCTATAAACATTAGATTCTCTTTTCTCGAATCCCAACTTTTGATATAGCTTATTTGCAGCTATACGATTGGGATGTGATGTGAGGTCAACTTTGGTAACTCCTTTTTCTTGGGCGATTTGAATTACATGCCAAATCATTGCAGTGGCAACACCTTTACCTCTAGTATCTTTATCAACAATAACATCTTCTATCCTAGCTTTGAGACCAGTCGGAATCCTAATAAAAACAAGTGTTATCGTTCCGATTACTTTGTCCTCTTTATCAAATGTAAAATATAAATATACATTTTCAGAATCAATTATTTTATTTAAATCCTCGTATGAGGGATATATATTTTCTTCTATTAGTTGAGGAATCAATATTTTGAAAGCATTGATAACGCTTTCATCTACATGAGTTATTCTTTCAATATGCATTTATATTTTTTATTTATTGTTTACTTCGTAATATTTGTTGTACTTCCCTTATTAATAATGGATATGCAGGATAAGTCATGTTATGTCCATACCCCTGTAGTTCTAAAAGTCTGGTTTGATTATGTCCAACTATTTTCATCATTCGTGCTAAATATGCATTTTCTTCATAACGCCCTAACATCTCCATTTCTCGATCTCCTGTAATTAATAATAAGGGAGGAGCATCATTTCTTACATGGAAAAGAGGTGCAAAATCGTCAATCAATGGTTGTGTGTTTTTTAAACCATAGCTGTCACGAATATTAAAATGAGTAATAACTTGTCCACTTAAAGGTATGAGTCCTGCAATACTATCTGGATCTAGATTGTGAGTTGCGAGATATTTTTTGTCTAAGCCTACCATCAGAGCTAAATATCCTCCGGCAGAATGGCCAGACACAAAAATTTTTGACTTATCACCTCCTAAATCTTCAATGTTTTTGAAAACCCATGCTACAGCCGCTGCTGCATCTTCAATGTAAGAGGGAGCTTGTACTTGAGGGGAAAGCCTATAGTTTACGCCCACAATACAGATATTTTTGTCTTTCAGTTCTTCTGGTATTTCCTTACTTCCAGAAGTAAGCCCTCCTCCATGAAACCAAATGATAGTAGCAAAATTTTCTACATTTGTGGGATAATAAATATCAAGGTTACATCTTTCATTTATCAAATCATTACTTTGTCTAATTATATTGTCATAATATGGTATGTCGACAAGTGTTTCATAAATAGATTCCTGAGCTGTAATAAAAAGAGTAAAAAAGAATAAAATAACAATTGCTTTTGTCTTTAGATTCATATTTGTTGTTGTTTATAATTGTTAGAAAATATCAGGATCTGTTTTGCTAGCGGTTGCTCTAACAGAAATGAATTCTTTATCAAATTTAAGTAATAATAGTTCTATTAATTTTGTGTGGAAAACAGCATAGAGTTTAGAAGTGATATGTTTCCTATCCTTACGTTTTAAAAGTCCAAAGCGTAACTCTTTATCGTCAACCCAAATTTGAGGTTTGAAAAAAGCCTCATTTTTCCATAGCAAAACTCCGTATGTTAATCGTCCATCTTCAGTGGTGATCCATTTTTCTGCATTTTTATTATTGATTGCATCATAAATTTTATCTAATAAAAGATCTGGATTGTTTGTCTGAATGATAATAGCCATATTTTATATTATAAATTACTGTCTATAATTTTTTAATGATTCATTTAAGGAATCATATAAAAATAATAAATTTTCAATTTTCTTACAAGGTAATGTATATTTATTTATAAGTATACGTATATCTCTGTTTATCAGTTTTTGATATGTAGCCTGCACATCAACTATTTGATTACTTTTCTATGTTTTATTTTATTAAAGCAATGTATTAAATCAAGATATAGATATTATTTATATGAGTCAGAATAATATTCAACCAAGCCGTCAATAGGTGATTTTAATATTTTTTCAATTACAATGCCATTTGTAAGTGCTATTTCTTTTAATAAATCAGCAAAATACCATGCTATTGACCCAACAAAGTTAACACTGTTTTTCTTGTAATTATATTGCATCACATTCCTTTTGATGAAGTCATCGAAACTATTAAGTACAATTCGTTTAATAGAATAATCATCTATATGTTTAATTATAAAAGGAAACAAGCTTGCTAGAAAACGGCTGGGAAAAGGTTGTCGATATACTTTATCTATAATTAGAGCAGGAGTTAATTCATACTCTTCCAATAACATGCCTTTCAATCCCGGTGTGAGTTGATTTTTAAGTGCATCCCCAATTAATTTTTTACCCATTGATGCGCCGCTACCCTCGTCTCCAAGAATAAAACCAAGAGGGGAGATCTGATTTACTATTTTTGTACCACTCCATTCACATGAATTACTGCCGGTTCCCAATATACAGGCAATACCTGGCTTGTGTCCAAGTAAACTATGGGTAGCAGCAATGAGATCGCTGTATACTTCTATTCGTTTTATAGGGAAGGATTGATATATGGCTTTTCTTACGGTTGATATGTTTTCTGTTGTACAGCCTGATCCGTAAAAGAAGATTTCATTTATATTCCATTTTGTAAAGATGGGGTAAACTTGTTTTATAATTTCTTCAGCTATCTCCTCTTCTGTTTGAAATATTGGACTAATCCCTTTTCCAGAATAGTGTTGTAGTACTTCAGTACCGCTAATTAAATGCCAATCAGTTTTTGTGGCGCCACTATCTGCTATTAAAATTTTCAAAACATTAGTTTTACATTTCATTTTATTATTGTTTTACCTTTTTGCTCTTCCAAAATGCTTGTCAATTTTCATAAACGGAATAATTAGTAGAGTAGGTATTGTAGCTATCATTATAAAAATAAAAAAATTGATATATCCAAGCTGTTCTTGAATCCAACCGGCTATCATTCCGGGGAGCATCATTCCAAGTGCCATAAAACCTGTGCAAATTGAGTAATGTGCTGTTTTATGTTCACCTTGAGAAAAATAAATCATGTAGAGCATAAATGCAGTAAATCCGAAACCATAGCCAAACTGCTCCACAAACACAGCCACATTTATCCAGAAAAAATTCACAGGTTGGTAAATTGCCAAAAGTAGATAAGCAATGTTTGGAATAGTAATTGATAGAGCCATTGGCCATAACCAGTAATTAAGCCCTTTACGTGATGCTACAATTCCGCCAATAATACCTCCAACAGTCAAAGCTATTACACCAACAGTGCCGTATGCAATTCCAGCATCTTGTGTGCTTAAACCAAGTCCTCCAACTTCTATTGGATCGAGTAGGAAAGGATAGGCTAGTTTCACCAACATTGATTCTGCAAGTCGGTACAACAATATAAATGCTAATGCTAGAACAATTCCTTTCTTTGTGAAAAAAGATTTGAATGTATTTCCAAACTCCTGCATTACTTCTTTAGGTGTATTCACAGGTTTGTCAGAGTCTGTTACAGGATAAGGTAGAATAAAACGGTGATAAATGAAAAATAAAATAAATAAGCCGGCCATAATAAAAAATGTCAGACTCCATGCGTAAGGTATTTTGCCAGTTGTTTTTTCAAGGAATCCAGCAAGAATAATTAAAAATCCTTGTCCGGTTATTGATGCCAGTCTGTAAAATGTACTTCGTATGCCAACAAAAAATGATTGCTGTGAATCATCAAGAGCCAGCATATAAAATCCATCTGCTGCAATATCATGTGTTGCTGAACTAAATGCCATTAACCAGAAAAAAGAAAGTGAAGCTTGTAACCAGAATGGGGTAGGGAGTGTAAATGCTATTCCTGCTAACCCTGCACCGATTAGCAGTTGCATGGCAATAATCCACCAGCGTTTTGTTTTAAAAATATCAACAAAAGGGCTCCAGAAAGGTTTAATAACCCAAGGTAGATAAAGCCAGCTACTATAAAGCGCTACTTCTGTGTTAGAGAGACCAAATCTTTTGTACATAATCACGGAAATGGTCATAACTGCTACATAGGGCAATCCTTCAGCAAAATAAAGAGTAGGTACCCATGCCCAAGGATTACGAACAGTAACTTTCTTTTTTAATTTACTCATTTAATATTTAGTTTTGATATCAGAATTAGGAAAATAATGGACTAATATTTCTTTATAATTGTACCCTTTTTCAGCCATAATAGCAGCGCCAATTTGGCAAAGTCCAACTCCATGACCCCATCCTGCTCCTGTTAAAACAAATCTTTGTGGTATACCTTCGCTATTTTCATCGATAGTATCAACTACAAAGGCTGAACTGTAAAGGTGGGATTTGGATAATATTCTTCTTATTTCAAGTTCTTTACCTATAACCATTACCTTTTTGGTGCCTATAATCTTAAGTCTGCTTATACGTCCTGATGTACCTCTTTCATTTGGCTGTAAATCAATAATAGCACCAAAATCAATACCTGAGCGTTCTTTGATTAATGATGAAAGTTCTTCTTGACTATATAATACTTTCCATCTAAAAAAATTAGTCGTTTCTTGATCATAATCATTCAGTATCTCTTTGAGTATATTTGAATCTTGTGTATTACAAAATGCATCAGGGGAGCTTCTAATCCAATTTTCAGCTTCCTCTTCAACACAAAGTTCAGGGAAAGGTATACCACTATAATTATCAGGTTTCCCTTGAAGATAAGGGTGAACAATTGGCTCCCATACATTTTCAAAAGTTTCCATTATACCTCCGCAGCATTTAGAATAACGTGTATCGCATATGGATCCTTTATAAGATATTACTTTTCCGTAAGTATCATTAATAGCTCTTTTAACCAGATCTGTTGTTTGACGAGTTATCCCTTGGTAACGTTGGCAATGATCATCTGCACAAACATCAAAATGTTCGTGATCTTCACGGTCATACCAACGTATTATTTCAGTTGATGTTTCAATAGATCTCAGGTATTTATTTTTACTCTTATTGAGTGGTTGATTCTTTGTAATTTGTGCTAATAGCCAACTGCGTGAAATAATTGAGTGCGCTTTTAGTAATTCTTCAGAACTGGCAGAGCTCATTTCTGAGGATATGACACTCTTCAGATAGTCTTCAAGTGAAACAGTATTTATAGCAGTAATAGTTTTTTCTTCACCTTCACCTATGGTTATAAATTTTAATCCGCCTAAGAACTGCTGACTTTCTTTTCTTTCCCAGTGAAACTGAATACCAATAATTACGTTCTTAATCTCGAATCTATCAATATGCAAATGTTTGGCTTCAAAGGTTATCTGATCATATTTGTTACCATTAAAACTAATTTGTCCATTTTCAATCTTAACAAAATAATCACCTTTAGATAATTCTTTGCCTTTATGTATATAAGTAGATTTTAGGGAAAATTCTATCATCGTCTGATTTTGTAATATTCCTACATGTATCAGAGGTTCATCTATTTTATTTTTTTTCTCGCTTGAAGTTCCCATGTTCTTATTCTATCTTTATAAAGGTTATATTCATTCATCTTAACAATATCAAGCGATGCATCGGAGTTTTCTTCCCAACGTCGACATAAATATAAAACATCGTATAATCTTCCAATTTGGTAAATTCGTGAGATTCTTAAACCAATGGCATAATCTTCACCGTAGCTGGTATTAGGTAAGTTAATATTACGTAGTATAGGTGTATAGAAAGCTCTTGGCGCACCCAGTCCATTTATGCGTAATGCGTTGTTGCGACCATTTTCTGGTGTCCATTCTATATGATCAATTATTCCCGGAGGTATCATTTCTAAATCAAAGTTGGTCATTTGGTAAGTACCTACCACCATTGCACAATTTTGTTCGTAAAAAGTATTTACTATTTTCTGCAAAGTATATTCGTCGCTATAAATATCATCACTATCAAGCTGTATAGCAAATTTACCGCATTTATGATGATGAACACCCATGTTCCAACAGCCGCCAATTCCAAGATCATGACGTTTAGGAATAATATGTATTAATCGCGTATCTTCCTTGAAGCTATCAATCGCTTCTGTAGTACCATCAGTAGAGTGATTGTCAATAACGATCAGATTGAATTGGAAATTAGTTTTTTGTTTTAAAACTGATGAGATAGCATCCTTTATGGTTTTTATTCTGTTACGCACAGGTATAATAACTGATGCTTCATATTCAAAAGTTATTTTATCAAAATCAACAGGTTTGAAAATGGGTTTTAGAAATGCGCCTATATCTTTCAAATGCTTAGTACATGCGTGTTCCATCTCAATCTGTACTTGACGGTTTTTTGGATCAACATAATCAAAGATCTTCTTTTCTGAATCTCTTGAGTCTTCATCGAATTCAGTGTATAAATATTCATTAATATGAACAAGGTTAGCATTCTGTGAGATTTTCAAACGGATATCATAAAGACCGGCATATTTATACTCATCTTTAATCATTCTTTTTGCAGCTTTCTTGAAAGCTTTACTTTCAAATAGAATGAAAGAACCGAAGCTGAAGTCATCTCTTAAACTACCTTCCTGATAATCAATGACAGGATTATTTTTTTTCTTGCCATTGGCAATAACATAATAATCTGAATAAACCATTCCTGCACTACTATCCGCAGCTATTTGTATCATGCGCTCTAAGCTAAAATAACCTAATTTTAAAGAGGCAGACTTAATATAAATTGCTGTATAATCTGCTTTCGTTGATAGTGCTATTTTTTTAATTGTATTAGTGCTTTGAAGTGAGTCTATTTTTATATTTTCACATCCATTGATTGTATCTTTGATATTTACAGGTGTCAATAGATAGATTTTGTTTATCGGCTTTGATTTTTGAAGTTCAGTTACTGTTATCAATGCCTTATCATGTTCTGAATAAAGAATAAATACATCTATCTTATTCATAATTGCATGTTATAATCGTTTCGATAAGTAAAATTATTTATTTATGTCTTTTTAAATATGTTTTGAATGAATAGTCATATTTATGTTTTTCATCAGCTTTATATTTTTCTTCTTCTATCAACAACCAGTTATCGAAGTCTATATGAGGAAAAAAAGTGTCAGCATCTTCAAAAGTATTATGAATATGAGTTAAATAGAGCTTGTCAACTATACTGAACGTAGAATGATATAATTTGCCACCACCAATTATGAATACTTCATCCTGATTTTCACTGATAGCCAGGGCTTCATCTACAGATCGAACAACTACACATCCCGGAAAATCATCTTCTTTTGCAGAAGTAATAACAATATTTATACGGTTTGGTAGCGCTCCATTAGGCAATGATTCATATGTTTTCCTACCCATAATGATTGTATGATCTGTAGTAACTTGTTTAAAGTGTTTTAAGTCGTTAGGCAAATGGCACAACAATCCTCCATTTTTACCAATCCCCATATTTTCATCAATAGCAACTATTATAGATATCATATTGCAACCTCTCCTTTAATATGTGGGTGTGGAGAATAATTTATCAATTCAAAATCCTCAAATCTGAAACTGAATATATCTTTAACATCCGGATTAATATTCATCTGTGGCAGAGCACGAGGCTCGCGAGAAAGTTGTAGTTTTACCTGTTCGATGTGGTTTGAATAAATATGTGCATCTCCAAAAGTATGAATAAAATCTCCTTCTTCAAGGTTAGTTACTTGAGCCATCATTTTTAGGAGAAGTGAGTAAGATGCAATATTAAAAGGTACTCCAAGAAAGAGATCAGCACTTCTTTGGTATAATTGTAAGCTAAGCTTTCCATTTGCTACATAAAACTGAAAAAATGTGTGGCATGGTGGTAGTTTCATTTTGGGAAGATCAGCAACATTCCATGAACTCACAATCAAACGCCTCGAGTCAGGATTATTTTTTATGTCTCTTATAATTTGAGTTATCTGATCAATATGACCTCCATTATAATCAGGCCATGAACGCCATTGATAACCATATATATGTCCTAAATCTCCATTTTTTTCTGCCCACTCATCCCATATGTGTACACCATTATCATTAAGATATTTAATGTTGGTATCTCCATTTAAGAACCAAAGGAGTTCATAAATTATCGATTTCAAATGAAGTTTTTTTGTAGTTATAACAGGAAAACCATCATTCATTTTATATCGACTTTGATGTCCAAATATGCTGATGGTACCTGTACCTGTTCTGTCTTCTTTTTCAACACCTTCGTCAAACACTCTTTGTAATAAATCAAGATATTGTTTCATAATTTTAGTTTGTCTTATTATTAATAATCATCTATGATTATTAATATAAATTTTTAAGATTTCCGTAATAGACAAAAATAGCTGTTTTTTTTCTGAGAACAAGTCATTGTAAAAATTATATCAATATTAACAATTTTATTTGTCTCGATTCTTAATTTCTCTCTTTCAATTATACAGCATCAGAACGAAATTATTTATTGAACAGATCTATAATATATTTGATATTTAAACTCAACTTATTTAATTTTTAACTCCTTAAAGTCATGAATATTATAAAATTATTTGATAATCCAAATTGTCATTCTTTTAAATCTATTGTAAGTGAATTCTTATTTTACTCGAATAGAAACTTTTTTTAGAATTATATTGTTATATCTTAAACTTCTTTGTATTTCTGGTGTCTTACGCTAGAGTTTAAATAATTTATAATTCTTAATAATATGAAAAGTAAACTGACCTATTTTGGTATAACCACAATTCTTTTTCTTTTTCTGGGATATAGCTGCTCGAGTAATGATTATTTGAGTGATCGTGAGATTCAACAGATGATCGACAATTCTTTAAATGGTCAGTGGAAAATTATTCCTGTTGAAATATTTGGCTCAGATTGGAGTTGGTATGAAAATGAAAATGAAGGATATCATTATGTAACTGTAGAGCTTCCTGAATTGAAGTATTATATTTTTGATGAAGGTGCTGCCATTGCTTACTATAAGTTTGATAATAACTCAAAAACGGCACTTCCATATGTAAAGACTACAGTAGACTCTTTTGGCTCAACATTTACAGAGACTTATAGTTGTGATTTTGTATTAGGGAATCCATCGACAGCTACATTTTATTTAGAGGCATCAGATGCGGGAGGATATTATCCCGGCAATCCACCTGGAGCACTTTTTCAGATTATATTGATTTATTAATAAGTTATAATTAATCAAACATACAATGTCAATGCATCTGCAACGACAAAAGAACTACCACCGATGAAGACTATATCATCTGTCTCGGCGTTTTTTATTGCTGCTTTTACTGCTTCAGATACACTAGGGTAGCTGTTTCCCTTCAAACTATATTTCTTTGCTTCATCTGCCAGTAGCTTTTCATCTAAGGCTCTTTCTACTGAAGCCTTAGTAAAATAATAAACAACACTTTCTGGTAGTAATTTCATTACAGAATTAGTATCTTTATCATTAGCCATGCCAAACACGAAATGGATCTTGTTGAAATCTTCATTCAATAGTCTCTCAACAATATAACGCATACTATGTGCATTGTGTGCAATATCACAGACAACTTTAGGATTCGATTGTAATTCCTGCCATCGTCCTTTTAGTCCGGTTATTCCAACAACATTTCCAAATCCTTTATAAACGGCTTCTTTGGGAATATTATAACCCAATTCAGGTAGCAATTCAACTACAGTTAAAACAGTTCTTGCATTATATTCTTGAGCAGGTCCATATAATTGACCTACTAGATTTGGGTAATTATCTGAATTAAATATAAGGCTATTTCCTATGTTTTTACTAACAAAGTTATTTATAAAAAGCTGAGCAAATACTATTGGAGCTTCAACTGATTTGGCTTTATTTATAAAAATCTGTGACACTTCAGTATTATCAAATTCTCCTATTACAACTGGTGTGTATTTTTTTATAATGCCTGCTTTCTCTTCAGCGATTTTAGGTAGTGTATTACCTAAATATTGCATATGATCTAAACCAATATTTGTAATAATACTCAAATCAGGAGAAATAATATTTGTACTATCTAGTCTACCCCCCAATCCCACTTCTATTATAGCTACATCAACTTCCTTTTCAGCAAAGTATAAAAAAGATAATTCCATTGTCAGTTCAAAAAAGGAGGGCTTCACCAATTCAAATTGGTCTTTATATTTTTCTACAAATTTTATTACATAATTTTTGTCAATCATTTTACCATTCACTAGTATTCGTTCACGAAAATCTATGAGATGAGGTGATGTGTATAAGCCAACATTATAGCCTGACTCTTGAAGTATTGCAGCTAAAAGATGTGAAACGGACCCCTTACCATTTGTTCCACCTACATGTATAGTTTTAAATTTCTTGTGTGGGTGACCAAATATTTTATCTAGTGCAAGACTATTATCAAGCCCTTCTTTATACGCAGCATGTCCAATTCGCTGATATTCAGGCACCTGACTGTATAGGTAATCTATAGTTTCTTTGTAATCCATCTATGTTATAGTTTTTGCAATGTTAACTTTAATTAGTGAATAAATAAATATAATAATTAATTACTAATAAAAGAGGGTTGAATCACTTAAGTGAAACACCCTCTTTTATTACTTATAAACCTATAGGCTCGTACGTATATTTGAAATTTAGTTTTTTAGAGGAAGTACTGAATATTGTTTTGAATAACGAATTTGCTGATCAATATAACTTTCGTTATAAGATATAGTAACGTCCGTTACTTTACCATTTTCATTAGTAACTAGTCTATAAACAGGATTAACGAATCCTTTGTATGGAGCTATATCCAGAGCTTCATAGCGAGCCAAAACTTCAGCATGAAGAACAGGATTTATTTTTACTCCGTAGGTTTCTATTAGATTCATTCCAGCTTCAAAATCACCTTCAGATTTAATACGTTGAACTTCAGAAAGCAGTTCGCCAAAAAGTTCACGCAGCTTATCATAATCGTTAATTACTATATAAGTTTTGTCATCTTTTTTCTCAAATGTCACAACGTTATCCGCTTGACCTTTTTCAATAACCCAGTTTGATATTGTAGCACGGTTGCGCATATGAGCTTGTTCAATATCTTTTCCTAGTTGTATACGAGTAAGCTGAGTCATAGCTCCATTCATAATATATGAATAATATTCGGATTTGTAAGCTTCATTGTTGGGTAAAAGTCCAAGTTCAACAATTTTAGAATCTGCAAGATAGTAGAGAGCAAACAGGTCTGCACGAGCTTCTTCCAGTGGTGATGCATATGCTTGTAGAACATCAGTACTTACACCAGGTAAAAGCTTTCCTGATCCATGTCCAAGACACTCATGTAAATCAGTATGCAAATTATCTGTGAGTGTACCATAGCTTTTTGTAAGCTCAATTTCATTCTCGCTCCACATAAACTCTTCTTTAAATCCATTTCCTTCTGCTGCTTTGTCATAAGCAAAAGTTATATTGTCTATAGTAACCGATTTTGAACCATGGTCGCGTCTAATCCAATCCGCATTTGGTAAATTAATACCTATTGGAGTAGCTGGATATGTATCACCACCTAGCATTGCTGCAGTTACAACTTTAGCTGAAACACCTTTAACTTCCTCCTTTTTAAAACGATCATCTATAGGAGAATTATCCTCAAACCATTGTGCATTTTCGCTAATGATTCTTGTTCGTTCCGATGCTTCAATACTTTTGAAATTTACAAGAGACTCCCAACTACCTTTCATTCCAAGTGGATCAGTATATGTTTCTATAAAGCCATTTATAAAGTCTACTCGAGATGAAGTATCAGTAACCCATTTTACAGAATAGTCGTCAAAAGTTTTCAAACTTCCTGTTTTATAAAAATCAATTAGTGTGTTGATAATATCTTTTTGTTGATTATTCTCAGCAACATCAACTGCTTTTTCTAACCAGCCGATAATTCGTTCAATTGCTTTATCATACATGCCTCCAAGTTTCCATACTTGTTCTGTGACAACACCGTTTTCTTTGACTAACTTACTATTTAATCCGTATGAAATAGGAGTATTATCATTTGGATCTTTCATTGCATTATAAAAATCCTCAACCTCTTTTTGAGTTACACCTTCGTAGAAATTGACACCTGATGTTTGTACAATATCAGAACCTTGTGTTTGATTCATTCTTTTAGGCATTACTGCTGGGTCGAACATTACCGGAACAATTACGTTTAATGTTTCATCTGCAGCCATACCATCGCGGAAAGGCATTCTACCCGGGTCCACACTTTTTACTATTGAAATAAAATACTCTTGCGAGAATTGAGGCACAATTTTATCTTCAGAGTAATGGTGATGGATACCGTTAGCCATCCATATTTGCTTCAGATATGTTTCAAAATTTTTCCAATCATCAGTTGATTTGTTGCCCATGAAATTTTCATATACACCTTCACATACTCTGCGTATGGTCAAATTATGGCTATTATGTTGATCCCATAAAATGTCGCGACCTTCAAGTGCAGCTTGCGATAGATAATATATAAGCTCCTTTTGTTGGAGTGAAAGGTTATTGAAGCCAGGTACTGGATATCTTAAAATTTCGATATCGGCAAACCGATCTACTTTATATTCAAATGTCGAGTCGATGCCATCGTCGGCCAGCGACTGTGATCCTGCTCTTTGATTGCCATTACAGGCTGCTAGCAGTAAAATTGATGTTAGCATAAAAACTACTTTTTTCATAAGATTGTTTTTTTATTTTTCATTATTTTTTATTAAACTTTTTTTACGCGAAGTCCTGAATTTCTGGATTTATCTCCAAGATAACCGCTATGATGTCTTTTGGCATACTCACTAGCAGTAAAATTGATTTTTTTCATTGTGCCTACAACAATTATATCACCTATAACAGTCATAACCGTTGTGGAAGTTGTAGGAGTGAGATCCAAGGGACATACTTCTTTCGGATTACCAGTCAAAAGAAATACATCAGCATCTTTTGCAAGCACGCTTGATTCGTTTCCTGTTATAACTATGATTGGAATACGTGGATACATATCCTTGGCGAGTTCAATCAATTCAATAATCTCACGTGTTTCTCCAGAGTTTGTAATTAATAATAATAGATCATTATCCTGTAGTACACCAAGATCACCATGTTGAGCTTCACTTGGATGTAAAAAGATGGAGGAGGTGCCGGTTGAACAGAAAGTTGTTGACATATTCTGTCCTATCTGTCCAGCTTTTCCCATACCACTAATAACCAATTTACCTCGTTTTTTATGAACATGTTCTACAATCAAATCGATTGCTTTTTCATACTGATCAGTTATTGGAATGTTAAGTATTGCGTCTGTCTCTTTTTTCAGTATAATCTGTATCTCTTTACACGTCATTTTGTGAACATCAATTGGTTTTATATTTATATAGAACCTTTGTCAACTCTGCGTTGGCTTTATTAATTTTATTTTTCAGTGAAGCTTTATACTCTTCAAGTTTCTTTTGAAATGATTCATCTCCTATTGCAATCATTTGCACAGCAAGTATTGCAGCATTTAGTGAACCATTAATCCCTACTGTTGCAACAGGGATACCTGGAGGCATCTGTACGATTGAAAGTAAAGCATCGATACCGTCAAGTGTGGCATTGATTGGAACACCAATAACTGGAATTGTTGTCATTGATGCAATAACACCAGGTAGATGTGCAGCCATACCTGCTGCTGCAATAATTACCTTGATTCCGCTCTCTGAAGCATTTTTAGCGTATTTCTCAACCTCTTCGGGGGTTCTGTGTGCAGATAATGCATTTATCTCGAATGGAACCTCCATTTCATTCAGAAACTGTGCTGCTTTTTCCATTATGGGAAGGTCTGAAGTACTTCCCATAATGATACTTACCATAGGCTTCATATAAATTATTTTCCTATAAAATCTTTATAATCAGATGCAGACATTAACTTGTCTAATTCTTCCGGCTTATCAAATGAAACCTTTATTATCCATCCTTGATCGTAAGGCTCTTTATTTACAAGTTCTGGAGCATCATCAAGTTCTGAATTAACTTCCAAAATCTCTCCACTTATCGGCATCATTAGATCAGAAACAGTTTTTACAGCCTCTACACTTCCGAATATTTCACCTTTCTCGAGGGTATCTCCTTCAGTTGAAATATCAAGATATACAATATCACCCAGTTCATCCTGAGCAAAGTCAGTTATACCAACGTAAGCTTCATCACCCTCCACTCTCACCCATTCATGATCGGATGAATACTTTAAGTTTTCAGGAAAATTCATAGTAGTTTTTTTATTAAATAATTTTAAGTTGTAAATGTACAATATAATAATGGAAAAACAAAAACCTGATTTCAAAAATATAGTGATAGTAAATTAAGTGTGTGAGCCAATCCATACAAAAGCAAACGACACAAAAAAACCAAGTAAGAAGCCAGCAAAAACTTGTAAAAGAGTATGTCTTTTGAGAATTAACCTAGAAGTCCCTATTAAACCGGCTAGAATAAATAACCCAATAAACATAAAGTAAGGGTTTGAACGTTCAACATAATAACAAACCGCCATTGCGCCACCGGTCAGTCCTCCTATTCCAAACATATGTGCACTTATCTTCCACTTAAAAGTAACAAATATTGCAATTATCATAATTGCAATCGAAGCTGCCATAACCATCATAAACCATTGTGGCATATTCATCCTGTGATAGTATAATATCATGGCAGTATAAGAAAGTAGTGTTATTAAATATGGAAAAAATCGCTCCTTTCGTATTTTAAGTGAAAGGTCAGATATAACACCTATTTTTAGTAATATATATATTAGAAATCCTGGAATTATAAATGAAAAAAACAGGACTGGTGTTATAATTTGCCAAAATCTATGAAAGTACAAGACTCCAAAATAGGTGTATGCAAAAATTAGCATCACGCCGTACGTTGGCATCAATAATGGCTGGAAAACTGTTGAGATTAATCTTGCTATTGATTTCATCGGGCAAAGTTAAAGTTTTTTTCTCAAACGAGCCACGGGTATATTCAATTGTTCTCTATATTTTGCAACTGTCCGCCTTGCTATAATATATCCTTTATTATTAAGAATATTAGTTAGCTGATTATCAGTAAGGGGTTTGACAGAATCTTCATTTTCTATACTCTCCATTAAAATTGATTTAACCTCTCTGGAAGATATATCTTCACCATCAACAGTTTGCATGGCTTCGGAGAAAAAATATTTCAAAGGGTAAATATTTGTATCTGTTTGAACATATTTACTATTGCTTACTCTTGATATTGTTGAGATATCAAACCCTGTCTTTTCAGCTACATCTTTCAAAATCATAGGCTTAAGCTTAGTTTCATCTTCTGTAAGGAAAAAATCGTATTGAATACTAACTATAGCTTCCATAGTGCGCTGTAGCGTATTCTGTCTTTGCCTGACAGCGTCGATAAACCATTTAGCAGAATCAACTTTTTGTTTCATGAAAAACATTGCTTGTTTATCATCAGACGACATGCTATCTTTATTATCAGAATAACCTTTTAACATTTCGGAAAAGTTACGATTAACTTTCAGGCTGGGTATATTACTATTATTAAGCTGAATATTAACTTCTTCATTGTATGAATCAATTATAAAATCGGGAGTTATATTGTTCATAGCCATCTGCATTGTACCACCTAATGTATTACCGGGTTTAGGATTCAAAGATATGATTAATTCAAATGCTTCTTTTAACTCTTCATGAGATACGTTAAGCTGACGAATAATTTTATCATAATGTTTTTTGGAAAACTCTTCGAAAAAATCTGAGATAATAGTAGAAGCTAGTTTTACTGTGGAAGAATAATTCTCACGTTTTAGCTGTAGCAAAAGACATTCTTGAAGATCTCGAGCCCCCACACCCGAAGGATCAAGATCCTGAATTTCATAAAGTATATCTTCAAGCTGGAGAGGTGTAACTTCCATTTGTTGCTGGAAAAGCAAATCATTCGATATGGATTGTAAATCTCGTTGCAAATAACCGTTTTCATCAAAATTACCTACTATATACTCAGCAATAATCTGTTTGTCTGAATCTAGATTTAGTAACCTTATCTGCTCAAGAAGAAAGTCGTGTAGTGATTTATCATCATAATAGCTGATTTCTATATAATCTGGTTGACTCTTCCCTTGTGATGTGTTAATCCTATAGTCGGGCACATCATCATCAGAAAAATAATCACCCAGAATTATCTCATCTTGAGTTAGTTCGTCTGCTGTTGATGCTTCATCTTCATTATTGAAACTGTCAGATATTTCATTTTCTGCTGTTTCAAGTGCCGGATTATCCTCAATCTCTTGTTTAATCCGCTCTTCAACTTCAACATTATTAAGCTCAATTAGCTTAATCACCTGCATTTGAAGAGGTGAGAGTCGTTGTGTCTGTCTAAGTTCCTGTTGTTGTTTTAGAGCCATATACGCTAGAGTATGGAATTTCTATGGCAAAGATAATTATTTCTGCATTTACTCACAAAAAGAGTCGTCATATCCTGCTTTGCAGGTTAATGGTGCTAGTGCAAATGAGTCGTATTCATCATATGCAGGACCAGGTATCCCGTTTACTACTACAATTCTGTCTAATCTTACCTCATCATTATTATCAAATTGTAGATACACGCCTCCATCTTTCTTATTGTCTAATTTAATTATAATGCCTTTAGATTCTTCCAATTCAGGTTCATTTGAAAAAGTAAAATAGACAACTCTTACTTCTCCTTTTTCCATCTGCTCTTCTATAATTTCAAGATACTCAGAATTAATGGGTAGATATTTGGGTATATATATTGGTTTCATTGTTTTAATTTAATCATATTATATAACTCTATATTATATTAATAAAACAATTATCGACTTATTAGGTTCATCAATTAAATACCCTTAAATACCTCCCTGTATATTGGAATTTAAAACTTTTTATTACCTTTGAAACGTCAATAATGAATAAAAAAGATCGCAATGATATTTAAGTTTTTAATTCTGTCAGATGAGGTGGATAACTTCATAAGAGAAATTAAAATTGATGCTGATGCAACTTTTTTGGATTTATATAATACAATTTTGGATTGCACCGGTTATAGTGACAAAGAGATGGTTTCATTTTTTCTAACTGATAGTAAGTGGCGCAAGAAGCTTGAGATTACTTTAGTGGAAATGGATACTGAATCGGATGAAGATTCTTTCATTATGGAAGAATGTATCCTTAGTGATTACCTGGAAGATGAAAAACAAAAACTTATGTTCGTTTTTGACTACCTCACTGAGCGTGCTTTATATATGGAACTTTCAGAAATGATTCCCGGAAAAAATCTTAAAAAACCACTTTGTTCTCTCTCAAAAGGTGAAGCACCAGAACAGCTTATTGATTTAGAAGACATAAAGCAGGATAGTGTATCGTTTGATATTGAGGAGTCATTTTATGGAGATGAAAACTTCAATATTGACGAACTTGATAAAGAGGGTTTTGATGGCTTAGATAGTTTTGATACTTCCTCAGACATGGAGTCGGACGATCTTTATTAAGTCTGGCATATTTTCTTAACTCAATCAGATATTTTTAAATACTGATTATTTCAAATTAATATAATGTGTATCCTCCTCGTATTGCTTGGTCCTACCGGTGTTGGGAAAACTGAGCTTAGCTTAAACGTGGCGGAAAAATTAGGCAGCCCTATTTTATCAGCAGATTCAAGGCAGATCTATAAGGGTATGAGTATATGCACTGCAGCACCCACAGAAGAGCAGATGCATCGCGTACCTCATCATTTCGTAAAAACACTTTCCCCTAAAGAGTATTATAGTGCCAGCTTATATGAACAGGATGCTCTTTCACTACTTCATAAGCTTCACAAAAAGCATAAAGTTGTAGTAATGACGGGTGGTTCAATGATGTATATAGATGCAGTATGTAAAGGTATTGATGATATACCTACTATTGATAGCTCACTACGAAAGAACATATATGAATTGTATAGTAGAGAGGGGCTTGATACAATCCGTCAACAACTTAAGATTCTTGATCCTAAATTTTATGCTGAGGTTGATTTGAAAAACCCTAAACGTGTAATTCACGCTCTTGAGGTGTGTCTGATGACTGGAAAACCTTACTCTTCACTGCGAACTAATCCAAATAAAAAACGTCCATTTAAGATTGTTAAAATTGGTGTTAACAGGGATAGAGAAGAGTTGTACGAGCGAATAAACCAACGTGTGGATATGATGGTTAACGAGGGACTTATTGATGAAGCACGTGGTTTTTATCCATTGCGAAAACTCAACTCTCTTAATACTGTTGGTTATAAAGAACTTTTTGAATATTTTGATGGTAAGAGGTCTCTAGATTATGCTATTGACAAGATAAAACAACATTCTCGCAATTATGCGCGTAAACAGTTGACATGGTTTAAGAAAGATAATGATATTCATTGGATAAATTTGTCTAATTCTGAAGAATTGGTTGTAAATAGAATACTGGACTTGTTGCCACTGTGAAATATGGAACTTTTTTTCGATATGTATTGGTACTTTCGGAAAAAAGTACTACTTTTGCATCACTTTTTCGAAAAACATTAATACTCTTCCTTAGCTCAGTTGGTTAGAGCATCTGACTGTTAATCAGAGGGTCCTTGGTTCAAGTCCAAGAGGAAGAGCAAAAACGAAAAAGTTTTAGTTGAAAAATATTAATATTCTTCCTTAGCTCAGTTGGTTAGAGCATCTGACTGTTAATCAGAGGGTCC
>CAZURM010000017.1:0-32213 GCA_964622945.1 uncultured Proteiniphilum sp. | reverse complement strand
CCCGAAACAATTTTGTACTTGAGTTTTTAGATTACTATGTTGATCCTCCACGCTACTCTATAGAAGAGTGCGTTGACAGAGGACTCACCTATAGTGTACCTCTAAAGGCAAAACTCTATCTATATTGTACTGATCCAGATCATGAGGATTTTGCTCCAGTAATACAAGATGTATATTTGGGAACTATTCCCTATATGACTGATAAAGGCACATTTGTAATTAATGGTGCGGAACGTGTTATTGTTTCACAATTGCATAGATCTCCAGGTGTGTTTTTTGGTCAGAGTCTACATGCAAATGGTAGTATACTATATTCAGCTCGCGTAATACCTTTCAGAGGATCGTGGATAGAATTTGCTACAGACATAAACAATGTGATGTATGCTTATATAGATCGAAAAAAGAAATTACCAGTTACTACTCTTTTGCGAGCCATTGGGTTCGAAAATGATAAAGACATTCTTGAAATATTTGATCTTGCTGAGGAAATTAAAGCAAATAAAACAAATCTGAAGAAAGTTTTAGGTAGAAAACTAGCTGCACGTGTTTTAAAATCTTGGATGGAGGATTTTGTTGATGAAGATACAGGCGAAGTTACTTCTATTGAAAGAAATGAAGTAATAATAGAACGCGAAACAATATTGGAACAAGAACATATTGATGAAATACTTGAATCAGGTGTTGCTTATATCCTTCTTCACAAAGAAACTGCAAATACAACTGATTACTCTATAATTTATAATACACTACAAAAAGACCCAAGTAATTCAGAAATTGATGCAATTAAACATATATACCGTCTTTTACGCAGTGCCGAACCTGCAGATGACTCAAGTGCACGAGATGTAATTAATAATCTGTTTTTTTCAGAAAAAAGATATGACCTAGGAGATGTTGGACGTTATAGAATTAACAAAAAATTAAATCTTAATATTGATGATGACATTCGTGTTCTCACGAAAGAAGATATTATTGAAATTATAAAATATCTAATCGAATTAGTAAATTCGAAAGCGATAGTAGACGATATAGACCACCTTAGCAACAGACGTGTAAGAACAGTTGGCGAACAATTGTATACTCAATTTGGTATAGGCCTAACTCGTATGGCACGCATAATTCGTGAAAGGATGAACGTAAGAGATAATGAGGTATTCACACCTATAGACCTTATTAATGCGAAAACCATTTCTTCCGTTATAAACACCTTCTTTGGCACCAATGCTTTATCGCAATTTATGGATCAAACAAATCCTCTCGCAGAAATTACAAATAAACGACGATTGTCAGCACTTGGGCCAGGGGGACTGTCCCGCGAGCGTGCAGGATTTGAAGTGCGTGACGTTCACTTCACTCACTATGGGCGTTTGTGTCCTATTGAAACACCAGAAGGTCCTAATATTGGACTAATTTCATCTCTATGTGTATATGCTAAAATAAATGATTTAGGTTTCATTGAAACACCATATCGTAAGGCAGAAAATGGGGTTGTTAATATAAATAATAACAAAATAATTTATTTAGCTGCAGAAGAGGAAGAAGATAAAATTATTGCACAGGGCAATGCGCCCCTTGATAAAAATGGACATTTTATAAATCCTAGGGTTAAATCAAGGCAAGATGCAGATTATCCGGTAGTTGCTCCTGAAGAAGTAGATTTAATGGATGTTTCTCCTATGCAAATCGCATCGATTGCAGCAGCACTTATCCCATTTCTTGAGCATGACGACGCTAATCGTGCATTGATGGGTTCTAATATGATGCGTCAGGCTGTACCATTAGTACGTACAGAATCCCCTATAGTAGGAACAGGAATAGAAGAGAATGTAATTAAAGATTCCAGGACACAAATTGTATCAGAAGGAGAGGGAGTAATCACATATGTAGATTCCACTACAATTAAGGTAAAATATGATCGTAGTGAAGAAGATGATTTTACCAGTTTTGAAGATTCTGAAAAAACATATAATATCCCAAAATTTCGCAAAACAAATCAAAATACAACTGTAGATTTACATCCTATATGTAAAGTTGGACAAAAAGTGAAATTAGGTGAAATTCTGACTGAAGGGTATGCTACCCAAAATGGAGAGCTAGCACTTGGTAAAAATCTTAAGGTTGCATTCATGCCTTGGAAAGGTTATAATTTCGAAGACGCTATTGTTCTAAATGAAAGAATGGTAAGTGAAGACGTTTTCACGTCCGTGCATGTTGAAGAATTTTCACTAGAAGTACGAGAAACAAAGAGAGGAATGGAAGAGCTAACTTCAGATATACCAAATGTTAGTGAAGAAGCAACAAAAGATCTCGATGAAAAAGGTATCGTTAGAGTTGGTGCAAGAATTAAACCCGGTGATATTCTGATAGGTAAAATTACACCTAAGGGAGAATCTGACCCATCTCCCGAAGAAAAATTACTTCGTGCTATCTTCGGAGATAAGGCTGGAGATGTTAAAGATGCTTCGCTAAAGGCTTCGCCTTCACTTAATGGAGTTGTTGTACATACAAACCTTTTTTCTAAAGCATCAAAAAAAGGTAAAACTAAATTGTCGAATAAAGCAATCCTACCGAAACTAGATGAAGAATATGAAACAAGACTAGAAGATTTAAGAAAAATTCTAATTGATAAACTCATAAAATTAACTGAGAATAAATTATCTGTCGGAATTAAGGATTACACTAATATTGATATCGTACCAAAAGGTGCCAGATTCACCGTAAAAATCCTTTCTGAAATTGATTATCAATCAGTTCAGCTAAACAAATGGACTTCAGATACTCATAAAAATAAATTAATTCGATCAACAGTAATTAATTACCTTCGTCGAAATAAAGAACTTGATGCTGAATTAAAACGAAAACGTTTTGATCTTACAATAGGTGATGAGTTACCTTCTGGAATTATGCAAAGTGCCAAGGTATATGTAGCCAAGAAGCGTAAGATTCAAGTGGGAGATAAAATGGCTGGTCGTCATGGAAATAAAGGTATAGTTTCAAAGATTGTACGACAGGAAGACATGCCTTTCTTAGCTGACGGCACTACAGTTGATATAGTTTTAAATCCACTTGGTGTACCTTCGCGTATGAACCTAGGCCAAATTTTTGAAACAGTATTGGGATGGGCAGGAAAACAATTAGATGTTAAATTTTCTACACCAATTTTTGATGGAGCACAATTAGAAGATTTAAGTGTATGGACTGATAAAGCTGGCATACCTGCATTTGGTAAAACTTATCTATACGATGGTGAAACTGGAGATAGATTTGATCAACCAGCAACAGTAGGTATAATATATATGCTTAAGCTTGGTCATATGGTTGAAGATAAAATGCACGCACGCTCTATAGGACCATACTCATTAATTACCCAGCAGCCGTTAGGTGGTAAAGCGCAGTTTGGAGGACAACGTTTTGGGGAAATGGAAGTTTGGGCTCTTGAAGCATTCGGAGCTTCTCATATACTTCAAGAAATACTTACTGTTAAGTCAGATGATGTTGTTGGAAGATCTAAAGCATACGAATCTATCGTTAAAGGAGAGGCAATGCCTCAACCAGGTATACCTGAGTCTCTTAATGTACTTATTCATGAGCTTCAAGGTTTAGGATTAAATATGACTCTCGATTAACATTCATTGAATAGAGTGATTATTTAGCCAATGGCTACATAATCATCAACAGAGAATTAATTTACAAAAATTATAACTCTTTATAAAGGTTATTATGGCATATAGAAAAGAGAATAAAATAAAGAGTAGCTTTTCAAAAATTACAATCAGTCTGGCTTCACCAGAACAGATTCTTGAAAACTCTTATGGCGAAGTTTTAAAACCAGAAACAATAAATTACCGTACTTATAAGCCTGAACGTGACGGATTATTCTGTGAAAGAATATTCGGGCCTGTAAAAGACTATGAGTGTCATTGCGGTAAGTATAAAAGAATTCGATATAAGGGTATAGTATGTGATCGATGTGGTGTAGAAGTAACTGAAAAAAAGGTGCGCCGTGAACGTACAGGTCATATTCATCTTGTCGTTCCAGTAGCACATATTTGGTATTTCAGGTCATTACCAAACAAAATTGGTTATCTATTAGGTATACCAACTAAAAAACTTGATTCTATAATTTATTATGAACGATACGTTGTAATCCAAGCAGGTATTCTTGAAGACAAAGTAGAAGAGAAAGATCTCCTAACAGAGGATGAATATCTAGATTTTTTAGATTCAATACCCAAGGAAAATCAATTATTAGAAGATTCTGACCCAAATAAATTTATTGCTAAGATGGGTGCTGAAGCACTACTAAACCTGCTTGAAAGGATTAATCTAGACAAACTGGCTAATCATCTTCGTCACAAAGCAAATACTGAAACATCCCAGCAACGCAAAAATGAAGCGCTTAAACAATTACAGGTTGTAGAAGCTTTTCGAGGTTCAAAAAATATTAACAAGCCTGAGTGGATGATTATGAAGGTGGTCCCGGTAATTCCACCCGATCTTAGGCCATTGGTACCTCTCGATGGAGGCCGATTTGCTACCTCAGATCTCAATGATCTTTATCGTAGAGTCATTATACGTAATAACCGATTGAAAAGACTTATCGATATCAAAGCTCCTGATGTGATTCTTAGAAACGAGAAACGAATGCTTCAGGAATCTGTAGATTCTTTATTTGATAACTCTCGCAAATCGAGTGCAATAAAAACAGAATCAAACCGACCGTTAAAATCTCTATCCGATAGTTTAAAAGGCAAACAAGGTCGATTCCGTCAAAATTTACTCGGTAAACGTGTAGATTATTCAGCTAGATCAGTAATTGTAGTAGGTCCCGAACTTAAAATGCATGAATGTGGTCTTCCTAAAGACATGGCAGCTGAGTTGTATAAACCATTCATTATTCGCAAGTTAATAGAGAGAGGTATTGTTAAGACAGTAAAATCTGCAAAAAAAATTGTCGATAGGAAAGAACCAATAGTTTATGATATCCTAGAATTTGTGATGAAAGGGCACCCAATACTTCTTAACCGAGCCCCTACACTACACCGCTTAGGTATTCAAGCATTCCAACCAAAACTTATTGAAGGCAAGGCAATTCAATTGCATCCATTAGCATGTACTGCTTTCAATGCTGACTTTGACGGTGATCAGATGGCTGTTCACCTTCCACTTGGCAACGAAGCAATTCTTGAGGCTCAGTTACTTATGCTCGCTTCACACAATATACTAAATCCGGCAAACGGAGCTCCAATTACAGTACCTTCGCAAGATATGGTACTAGGACTTTATTACATTACAAAAATACGTCCTGGTGCAAAAGGAGAAGGTATGAGTTTCTATGGTGAAGAAGAAGCAATAATTGCTTACAACGAAGGTGTTGTTGATATTCATGCGCTTGTGAAAGTGATTGTTGATGATCTCGATGAAGAGGGCAATCCTATCCGTAAAATGCACGAAACCACTGTAGGGCGTGTAATTACGAATGAAGCTATTCCTAAGGAAGTGGGTTATGTAAACGAACTATTGTCAAAAAAATCACTTCGTGATATCATCGGTATGGTAATTAAAGCCTGCGGCGTAGCACGTACAGCTCAATATCTTGATGATATTAAAGATCTCGGATATAAAATGGCATTCAAGGGAGGACTATCATTCAACCTTGAAGACGTTATAATTCCTAAAGAAAAAGAAATATTAATTCAGGAAGGTTATAACGAAGTAGAGCAAATTCTGGATAACTACAATATGGGATTCATTACCTATAATGAGCGTTATAACCAGATTATTGACACCTGGACACATATAAACTCTAAGTTATCAAATATTTTAATGAAACAACTTTCAGAGGATGACCAAGGTTTTAACTCTGTTTATATGATGCTCGATTCAGGAGCACGTGGCTCACGTGAACAGATTCGACAGTTATCAGGTATGCGTGGTTTGATGGCTAAACCTCAAAAAAGCGGTGCAGAGGGAGCTCAGATTATTGAAAACCCTATTCTTGCAAACTTTAAGGAAGGCTTGTCAGTACTAGAATACTTTATTTCAACACACGGTGCTCGTAAAGGCCTTGCCGATACAGCTTTGAAAACAGCTGATGCAGGTTACTTAACCCGTCGCTTAGTTGACGTGTCACAGGATGTGATTGTAAATGAAGTTGATTGTGGTACATTAAGAGGTTTAACTGCAACAGCTATTAAAAACAATGAAGAAATAATTGCATCACTCTATGAACGTATTCTTGGACGTGTATCTGTGCATGATGTGCAACATCCAAATACTGGAGAAATTCTTGTTAATTCAGGAGAGGAAATAACAGAAGAAATAGCAAATAAAATTGATAATTCTCCAATAGAGCGTGTAGAAATAAGATCTGTTCTTACATGTGAATCTGCACAAGGTGTATGTGCCAAATGCTATGGTAGAAACCTTGCGACTGGTCATATGGTTCAAAAAGGTGAAGCTGTTGGAGTTATAGCTGCCCAATCAATTGGTGAACCAGGAACTCAGTTAACTCTACGCACATTCCATGTTGGTGGTATCGCATCTAATATTGCTGCCGAAAGTAGAATTGTTGCAAAATACGACGGGATAGTTGAATTTGAAGAACTACGTTTTGTTGAAGCAATAGACTCTGATGGTAAACCATTCAAAGTAGTTGTAAGCCGTTTGATGGAAATGCGGATAATTGATCCAAATACAAAAATTGTACTAGTTTCACATAATGTTCCCTACGGATCCAAACTTTATTTCAATCAGGGTGACAAAATTAAAAAGGGAGATTTAATATGCGAGTGGGACCCATTTAATGCTGTAATTGTATCTGAGGCAACTGGAAAAATTCGTTTCGAAAATTTCACAGAAAATCTTACATATAAGGTAGAATCTGATGAACAAACTGGATTAAAAGAAAAAGTAATAATTGAATCTCGAGATAAAACGAAAGCTCCATCCGCACACATCATAGATGAAAATGATGACATTTTACGAACCTATACGTTACCCCTCGGCTCACACATTGTAAAAAATGAAAACGATGATATAAAAGCTGGAGATACATTGGTAAAAATTCCTCGTGCTGTTGGAAAAACAGGAGACATTACAGGTGGTTTACCACGTGTAACTGAACTTTTTGAAGCACGTAACCCTTCGAACCCAGCAGTAGTAACCGAAATTGATGGAGAAGTTTCATTTGGTAAAATAAAAAGAGGAAATCAAGAAATTTCAGTTACAACCAAGACAGGAGAAAATAAAAAGTACATGGTCCCATTATCAAAACAAATACTTGTACAAGAAAATGACTATATCCGTGCAGGTATGCCGCTATCAGAGGGAGCAATCACTCCTGCAGATATATTGGCTATTAAAGGACCTACAGCTGTTCAGGAATATATTGTAAATGAAGTGCAAGATGTTTACCGTCTTCAGGGTGTTAAAATAAATGATAAACATTTTGAAGTTATTGTTCGTCAAATGATGCGCAAGGTAGAAGTTATTGATCCAGGTGATACACGCTTTTTAGAACAACAACTAGTAGACAAGCTTGAAATGATGGAAGAGAATGATCGTACTTGGGGTAAAAAAGTTATTACAGACGCTGGTGATTCTCAAATTTTCGAACCAGGTCAGATAGTTACTGTTCGTAAACTGCGTGACGAGAATAGTTCTCTTAAGCGTCGTGATCTGAAATTAGTAGAAGCACGTGATGCTGTTCCTGCAACGGCTAATCAAGTTTTACAAGGTATTACACGAGCTGCACTTCAAACTACAAGTTTTATGTCTGCTGCTTCATTCCAAGAAACAACAAAAGTATTAAACGATGCCGCCATTCATGGTAAAACCGATACGCTAGAAGGTCTTAAAGAAAATGTTATTGTTGGACATCTTATTCCAGCAGGTACTGGACAGCGAGAATTTGAAAAACTTATTGTTGGCTCACTTGAAGATTTTGAAAAACTGAACGCTAACAAAAGAAGTAATCTTTTCCAAGAAATAATTTCAGAGGAATAGAATATTTAAAATATTTCATTGAACCCGAAACTAACAAATAGTTTCGGGTTTTTTAAATTATATAAATTAATAATAACCATAAATATAATTAATAACATTATTGGTTTGTAGACTTTTTCAAATACTCATAAATAGCACTTTGAGCACGAACAGGAACATTATCATTAAATTTAAAAATATTATTTAGATTCTCATCTATCCATACAGCACTTTTATTATCAGAAAGCTGTATTTTCAGAATGTCAATAATTTGCTTTTTTAATGAAATTGTATAAATTGGAAAGGCAACTTCAATGCGTCGATGTAGATTTCGTTGCATCCAGTCGGCAGACGTAAGAAACACATTTTCTTCACCCCCATTGAAGAAGTACCAAACTCGTGCATGCTCAAGATATGTACCTACAATTCGTGTAATAGTGATATTTCTACTGTATGGCTTATTAGGTATTAAACAACATATACCACGAACTATGAGGTCTATTATAACACCTGCCTCACTTGCGCGATAAAGTGCATCTATCATACCTTTGTCTTCAAGGCTATTCATTTTAAGAATAATATATCCAGTTCCTCCTCTTTTCACATTTTCAATTTCTCGCTCTATCATACTGTGAATTTCGGGTAACATATTGAATTTAGTAACCATAATATGTTTAAAATCGTGTGTGTGTGGTTTACCTTCTAAGACACGAAATACTTCATCAACATCTTTAATAAACTCTTTGTCAGATGTCAATAATCCTTTATCAGAATAAATACGAGCAGTTTTTTCATTAAAATTTCCAGTTCCTAGATAAGCATATCCTTTTATGGGATCTTCAGGGTCATTGCTACGTTTACGCACATATGCCAACTTAGCATGTACTTTTAAACTAGGCAAGCTATAGATAATTTTAATTCCTGCCTGTTGCATAAGCTCAGATGAAAGAAAATTATTTTCTTCATCGAAACGTGCTTTAAGTTCCACAAACACCGTAACTTTTTTACCATTCTTTGCAGCACTTATCAAACTATTAATTACTGCAGAATTTTCTGCAACACGATATTGAGTAACTTTAATCTCAAGAACTTTAGGATCAAAAGCTGCCTGCAATAGAAATCTCAATAAATAATCAAAAGATTGATACGGAAAATGTAATAAAATATCACGTTTTCTTAAAACACGTAAAATAGAATTGTTTGATTCTAGCTCAGGTACTCTTAGTGGTTGGGGTAACTTTTGTTTAAGCGAATCCCCTATTGGATTAGGTAAATCTGCAAGATCCGACAGGTTGAGATAACGACCTGAGGGAAGTAACTCCTCCTCCTCTATTTCATATGCTTCACAAAGATAATTAAGGAAATAGTCAGGCATATCTCTATCATATTGAAAACGGGTAACAGCACCTATTTTTCGTTTTCGAACCTTTCTTAATATTTCTTCTGCAATATCCTTCTTATCCTCATCTTCAAGAGAAAAATCAGCATCACGCGAGATTTTAATACTAAAACAATCCACTATATCATATCCTGGAAATACACTCTTCATATTAGTTTTAATTATATCATCTATAAACATAATGTAATAATTACCACCATACGAAGGCAATTCAATGAACCGTGGAATTTTAGTATATGGAATCTTCATTATTGCATATGTGTAATTAGATGGGTCATCTTCAATTTTTTTCTTTTTTTTAAGCAAACTTATAGTTTGATATATACGTCCATCCTGAATAAATGAATGGATATCATCTTTTTGTATAATCATTGGCTGAAGATATGGAAAGACCTCTTCGTTAAAGTATTTCTCCACATAGTCTTTATGAAAAGTTTTTACTTCATCAGTTTGATAAAGTACGATACTATTTTTTTTTAACTCTGGAAGAATCATATTATTAAATATGTTATGATACTCTTTCTCCTGAGCTGTGACCGCATTATTAATTTGTACAATAATCTTAAGTGCTTCTTCTACAGTTTCATCGCGGTTGATACTTTCAAGTAGTGAACTATGATAACCACTTACTCTGATTTTATAAAACTCTTCCAAATTAGAAGAATAAATTGATAAAAATTTTATACGCTCATATACAGGTAATCGTTCATCTTTAGCTTCAAGTAATACACGATAATTAAACGACAACCAGCTTATATCTCGTTTGAAATAAGAGTATTGATAAGTTTTCATTGTAAAAGGGTTATGTGTGTATATTTAAACTCAAAAATACGAAGTTTGTTCAAATAAAATACAATAAGCCAAAATTTTGATCTGAAAATTATTAAACTTAATTATTAAATTTAAAACATAATTTAAAATAATTTATCTTTGTTATCAGAAAACATTATGATTAAATATGAAAAAAATCGGATTACTGTCTGACACTCACGGATTTTGGGATGATAGGTTTGAGATATATTTCAAAAAATGTGATGAAATATGGCATGCCGGAGATATCGGTTCAATGGAATTAGCCGAACGATTTGAACAATTTAAAACATTCAGAGCAGTTTTTGGAAATATTGATGACTATAAATTACGTAATATATACCCGGAAAAGTTACGTTTCACATTGGAAAATATTGATATAATGATAACTCATATTGGCGGATATCCAGGCCATTATGAGCCTTCTATCCATTCGCAAATGCAGTCTAACCCTCCTAATTTATTCATTTCTGGGCATTCACATATCCTTAAGGTTATATATGATAAAGAATTTCAGTGTCTTCATATAAACCCTGGTGCTGCGGGTATTTATGGATTCCACAAAGTACGCACTGTTTTACGTTTTGTAATTGATCACGGCAATATAAAGAATTTGGAAATAATTGAACTTAAATAATATTTAGCCATGGCTATTATTTAACAAAATTTTTATATTTATGAAAGAATTGATAAAACAATTCTTATAATAGCAGTTATTGTGCACAAGGTTTCGATTATTCTATATAATTATATCACTCTTTTTTGTAACTTTGTTCTTTAATTTTTATATAAATCAATCTAAAAACTGAGATATGATTTCTTTTTTCCAAACATTCTCAAAAAGCATAATTGCAGTCGATTCAGATCAAACATTCACTTCAGAAACATTGCGTAAACTTACATGGTTATTTAATGAGGCTGAATTGCTTGACTCCGACAAAATAGAAATGGCATTTATTGGGCCACGTCGTGAAATGATTACTCCATGGAGTACATGTGCGGTTGAAATTACTTGCAATATGGGTATAGAAGGCATAACACGAATTGAAGAGTATATTCCTCATTCTAATAATGTTGACTTCTACTTTGATCCTATGCTACAGCGTAAATACAATCAACTGGATCAAGCAATTTTTACAATTGATAAAAAATCTGAAGAAATTATTTATATTGATGATATAAAAGCTTATAACCAATCTGAGGGACTGGCTATGAGTGATGATGAAATCGACTATCTTAATAACATTAGTAATAAGATAGAACGTAGGCTTACCGACAGTGAAGTGTTCGGTTTCTCTCAGGTCAATTCTGAACACTGCCGTCATAAAATATTCAATGGTAAATTTATTATTGATGGTGAAGAAAAGGAAATGTCGCTTTTCCAAATGATAAAAAAGACTTCGGCTGTCAATCCTAATTCTCTTATTTCGGCATATAAAGATAATGTTGCATTTATTCAAGGACCAACAATAGAACAGTTTGTGCCGGCTAGTGGCGACAAACCTGATTTTTTTATAACAAAAGAGATAGAAAGTGTTTTATCGCTTAAAGCAGAAACTCATAATTTCCCTACAACAGTTGAACCATTTAATGGTGCATCAACAGGTACTGGTGGTGAAATTCGAGACAGACTTGCCGGAGGTAAAGGATCATTACCTATGGCAGGTACGGCGGTTTACATGACTTCTTACCCACGTCTAGAAAATAACCGTACTTGGGAACAAACAGTTGAACCAAGAAAATGGCTTTATCAAACTCCTGAACAAATTCTTTTAAAAGCCTCAAATGGTGCTTCTGACTTTGGCAATAAATTTGGTCAACCTCTGATTTGCGGTTCTGTAATCACATTCGAGCATGAAGAAAACGATAAAATATTCGGCTACGATAAAGTTATTATGCTTGCAGGTGGAATTGGATATGCAAACAAACGAGACGCACTAAAAGGTAATCCAAAAAGCGGAGAGAAAATTATAGTACTGGGAGGAGATAATTATAGAATTGGAATGGGTGGTGGTGCCGTTTCATCAGTAAACACAGGTGAGTATTCAGAAGGGATCGAATTAAATGCTATACAACGAGCTAACCCTGAAATGCAAAAACGAGTGTCAAATGTTATTCGTTCTCTCGCTGAATCTGAACATAATCCAATAATATCGATTCATGATCATGGTGCAGGTGGCCATCTAAATTGTCTTTCAGAAATAGTTGAAAATACAGGCGGAATTATTGAAATTAACAAACTACCAATTGGTGATGAAACTCTTTCTGCAAAAGAGATAATAGGAAATGAAAGCCAAGAACGTATGGGTCTCCTAATCAATCAACAAGACATTGAAAAATTGGAACATATTGCGTCTCGTGAACAAGCTCCGCTTTATATAGTTGGAGAAACAACCGGCGATATGAGGCTAACATTTGCACAACCGGATGGAATAAATCCAATTGATATGGAATTAGGTGATTTTTTTGGTAAAACACCTGAAACAGTTATGAATGATAGCACAATTATTGATAAATACAGTTCTCCTGAATATGACATTGAAAAAATAGAAGAATATATAAAAAATGTACTTAAACTTGAATCTGTAGCATGTAAGGATTGGCTAACTAACAAAGTTGATAGATCTGTAAGCGGTAAAATAGCACGTCAGCAGTGTCAGGGTGAAATTCAACTTCCGTTAAGCGATTGTGGTGCTGTAGCTCTTGATTATAGAGGTAGAGTCGGCATTGCAACTTCAATTGGACACGCCCCTCAAATAGCTATGATTGATCCTGCTATCGGATCTGTCATGTCTATAGCTGAAGCTCTAACCAATATTGTTTTTGCCCCTCTTACGAAAGGATTACAAGGTGTATCTCTTAGTGCCAACTGGATGTGGCCATGTAGAAATCCAGGTGAAGATGCAAGATTGTACAGAGCAGTTGAAGCATGCTCCGATTTTGCATGTGATTTAGGTATCAATATACCTACTGGAAAAGATTCACTTTCCATGACTCAAAATTATGGGGACAAAAAAGTTTATTCTCCAGGAACTGTAATTATATCAGCAGTAGCAGAAGTAGAGAATATACGTAAGATAGTTACACCTGTATTAGCCTATATTAAAGGCACCTACATATATTATATTGACTTTTCATTTGACACCTTTAAACTAGGTGGCTCTGTTTTTGCTCAGACAATGAACAAAATTGGAGACGAAGCTGCAAGTGTTAAAGATGTTGAATACTTTAAAAATGCTTTTGCTGCAGTACAAGAATTAGTTAGTAGAGGTTTAATTCTCGCAGGACATGATGTTTCAGCAGGGGGCATGATTACCGCATTGCTTGAGATGTGTTTTGCTAATCCAAACGGAGGACTAGAAGCTCGACTAGATAAAATTCGAAATTCAGATGTTATTAAAATACTTTTCTCTGAAAATCCAGGAGTACTGATTCAAGTAAAACATCATCGATTGGTTGAAAAGATATTACAAGACTATGGTTTAGGTTTTGCAATTGTAGCTAGGCCTATAGAAGATCGTAAACTCATAATAGCAAAGGATAGTTTCAATTGTGAGCTCGATATTGATGAGCTTCGCGATGTTTGGTACCATACATCTTATTTATTTGATAAGAAGCAAACTGGCTCAAATCATGCAGATATGAGATTCAATAACTACAAAAATCAACCACTTAAATTTGACATTAAACCCATATTTACAGGCAAAATGGAAGATATGGGATTAAATCCAAATCGTAAGGAAAAATCAAGCCTAACTGCTGCTTTAATTCGTGAAAAAGGGACTAATGGTGAACGAGAGATGGCATACGCACTCTTTTTGGCAGGATTTGATGTGAAGGATGTGCATATGACTGATCTAACATCAGGAAGAGAAACTCTTGACGATGTTCAAATGGCAGTATTTTGCGGAGGATTCTCCAATTCAGACGTATTTGGTTCAGCAAAAGGCTGGGCTGGAGGATTCAAATACAATGAAAAAGCTAAATCAGCACTTGAAAAATTCTTTGCCAGAAAAGACACTTTAAGTCTTGGAGTTTGCAATGGATGTCAATTGTTAATGGAAATGGGACTCATATTCCCAGAACTAGGTAAACAACACCCAAAAATGCAGCCAAACTCTTCAAACAAGTTCGAATCAACGTTTGTAAGTCTTGAAATTCCTAGGAATGAATCGATAATGCTAAAATCTCTTGAAGGTTCAAAATTAGGTGCATGGGTAGCTCACGGGGAAGGACGTTTCTTACTATATGAAGCTGAGTCTTATTATAATATCGCTGCAAAATTCATGTATGAAGAATATCCGGGTAATCCAAATGGATCAGACTATTCTGCCGCAGCTGTATGCTCAAAAGACGGTCGTCATTTAGCTATGATGCCTCATTTGGAACGAGCAATATTTCCATGGCAAAATGCTTATTATCCTTTTGCATATAGAAAACATGAAGTAACTCCTTGGATGGAAGCTTTCGTAAATGCAAGGAATTGGCTTATTTCAAATTAGTATTTTTAATTTTTACTTGCGAAAATTGTGAATTTTATTTAACTTAGCAAAAAATAAAAAGTGTCAGAACCTATATTTGAGATCGAGTTAAAAGTGCGCGACTATGAATGTGACTCGCAGGGTCATGTTAACAATGCCAATTATCAGCACTATTTTGAAATAACCAGACATGAATTTCTTGAAAAATTAAACCTTAATTTTTACCAGCTCCATCAGCAGGGTATTGATGCAGTCGTCTCACGTGTGCAAATCAGATATAAAGTTCCACTCATAGGGATGGATAGGTTTAAATGTACTATTTCAAGATTAGAAAAAGTAAATGTTAAATATATTTTTTATCAAGAAATTATTCGTATACCCGACAATGTTCTGTGTGCAAAAGCAAAAATTGAAGTAGTTAATCTTGTTAATGGTAAGCTATCTAAACCTGATGTTTTTGACAATGCATTTTCGAGTTTTATATAATTGAAGCGAAATCAGTTGTTTATATACTAAAGAGATTATATCTGTAAGCATATAATAAAACTGACAATAGTAAATTGACAGATAAATTGTTATACCAAATCGCACTCACACAAATAAAAGGTGTGGGTGTAACCCTTGCCCGTAAATTAATGGAAGTTATGGGTGATGAAAAAGCTGTTTTCAATGGTAGTATATCAAAATTAGAAACTATTCCGCGTATTTCTAAAAGACTCATATCTGAAATTCGTAACTCAAATGTGTTAAGAAGAGCAGAAAACGAATTAGAATTTGTAATCAAAAACAATCTCAATATTCTGTTTTTCACTAATAAAAACTATCCTCAAAGGCTTAACAACTGTATAGATGCACCTATACTAATGTATACAAAAGGTGAAACTGAATTTAATAGAAAAAAAGTTATTAGTATTGTTGGAACTCGAAATGCTACAAAATATGGACTTGACTTTTGTTCTAATTTTGTAAAGGATATATCATGTGAGTTTCCAGACACTCAGATTATAAGCGGTTTAGCCTACGGAATAGATATTTGTGCTCACAAGGCTGCATTGAAAAATGGATTATCTACAGTAGCAGTGCTAGGACACGGATTAGACCGTATTTATCCTTATGTCCATCGACAAACAGCTATAGAATTAATAGGAAACGGAGCACTTCTCACAGAATTTCCAAGTGAAACTAAACCTGACAGACATAATTTTGTCAGGCGAAACCGTATTGTAGCAGGAATGTCTGATGCAATTATTGTTATAGAGTCGGGGCCAAAAGGGGGTTCGCTTATCACTGCTGACATTGCTAATTCTTATTTCAGAGAGGTTTTTGCAGTACCCGGCAGAACACACGATAAAATGTCAGTTGGCTGCAATCAATTAATTTCTTGTAATAAAGCACTATTACTTCAAAATGTTGAAAGTTTCATTTCTCAAATGGGTTGGGAAATAGAAGAGATAAAAAAATCATCCACGCAAACTGAATTATTCCATAATATGTCGACAGATGAAGAAAATATCTATAATTTACTAAAGGCAGATAACCCTAAACATGTAAATAACTTGGCAATAGAATTAAATGTTCCGCTTTCTGAACTTTTAATGACTCTATTAGAATTAGAGATGAAAAATCTTGTGACATCTCTTCCGGGAGGAATGTACAAAATGAATTAAATATTTTTCATATCTTTGATAGAGTATTAAATAAAAAAACAAATCCTATAAAAGGAACTACTAAAAATCAATTAATTAAAATAATTACAAATCAACTAAAACATAGAGTTATGGCTGAAGAAAAAGGGAATAAGAACAACAATAACACAGAGAAAAACAGTGAAAAACTAAAAGCTCTGCGTGCTGCAATGGATAAAATAGAAAAGACTTACGGCAAAGGCTCTATAATGAAAATGGGAGATGAAAAGATAGAAGATATTCCAGTTATCTCATCTGGATCAATAGGTCTCAATATTGCATTAGGTGTTGGTGGTTACCCAAGAGGTAGAGTCATTGAAATTTATGGTCCTGAATCTTCAGGAAAAACCACACTTGCAATTCATGCTATTGCTGAATCGCAAAAAGCTGGAGGTGTGGCAGCCTTTATTGATGCAGAGAATGCGTTTGATCGTTTCTATGCAGAAAAGCTTGGAGTTAACACTAATGACCTACTCATATCTCAGCCAAGTAGTGGAGAAGAGGCGCTTGAAATTGCAGAACAGTTAATACGCTCAGCTGCTGTTGATATTATTGTAATTGACTCTGTAGCTGCGTTGACCCCTAGGAAAGAGCTAGAAGGGGAAATGGGAGATGCAAGTGTTGGACTTCAAGCAAGATTGATGTCACAAGCATTGAGAAAACTAACATCAGCAATTAATAAGACCAATACTACCTGTATTTTTATCAATCAGTTACGAGAAAAAATAGGTGTTATGTTTGGTAACCCGGAAACAACTACAGGAGGAAATGCTTTAAAATTTTATTCTTCAGTACGCTTAGATATACGTGGTAATGGTACTCCACTAAAAGAGGGTGACATACAAATAGGTAGACCTACTCGTGTGAGAGTTGTTAAAAACAAGGTTGCACCTCCTTTCAGAAAAGCAGAATTTGACATTATGTATGGAGAAGGTATTTCACGTATAGGAGAAATAATTGATATAGGTTCTGAATTAGAAATAATCAAGAAAAGTGGTTCATGGTATAGTTATAAAGACACCAAACTTGGGCAAGGTCGTGACGCCGCAAAGATAGCCGTTAGAGATAACCCTGAGTTAGCAGAAGAGCTCGAAAAGTTAATTTATGAAGCTTTAAAAGAAAACAAATAATTTTTCAAAGTAATTTATAAAGAGATTTCCTGTTGGTAATCTCTTTTTTCACAAGTCTCATCTTTATTTAATTTCTTTTTTTGAACACCTTTACTTTTGTTTTGTTATAATTTCCCTATTAATAATTAATTTAAATAGTATGAGTAAAATATGCATAATTACAGAAATTTAAATCTAACTGAGATAAATACTCTTTCACTTAACGGATCTGTTTGCTCTGATTGGGATCAAGTTCAAGTAAAAGAAGGTTTTAATCCTAAACACATAAAAAACACACAATTTTCTGGAAAAATTAAACTAGGTGTTTTTGAAAAGGAATTTACTCTTCCAGGTGGTCTTAAAAAACACTCAGGAATATACAATGCTGTTTTGCACAACTGTACAATTGGAGATAATGTATTAATAGAAAATATTCAAAATTATATTGCAAATTACTCAATAGGTAATAACAGTTTTATTCAAAATGTTGATGTTATATTAGTAGATGGTAAAACATCTTTCGGCAATGGTGTACAGGTCAATGTTCTTAATGAAACCGGTGGACGTGAAGTTCATATAAATGATAAGTTATCCGCTCATTTTGCTTATATTTATTCTCTGTACCGTCATAGGCCTAAACTGATTGAGAGAATGAAAGTGATTACCGACAATTATTGTAATAAGCATTCATCTGATATTGGAACAATCGGTAATGATTGTAAAATCCTAAATGTTGGATATATAAAAAACGTAAAAATAGGACCATATTGTAATATTACCGGATCAATGAAACTGAAAAATGGTAGCATTAATAGTAACGAACATGCACCAGTTTATATTGGACGTAATGTAATTGTACAAGATTTCATAATTTCCTCAGGATCTACAATTGCCGGTGGTTCTTTTATAACCAGATGTTTCATTGGTCAATCCTGTCATATAGACCATGGTTACTCTGCTTCCGACTCTCTTTTTTTTAGTAATTGCCATGGTGAAAATGGTGAAGCATGTGCACTTTTTGCTGGTCCCTTTACAGTAACTCATCACAAATCCACACTACTTATAGCTGGGATGTTCTCATTTATGAATGCAGGCTCTGGTTCAAATCAAAGCAACCACATGTATAAGTTAGGACCAATTCATCAGGGAATAATAGAAAGAGGAGCAAAAACCACAAGTAATTCATTTATTTTATGGCCAGCTAAGGTTGGTGCATTCTCTCTTATTATGGGACGACATTCTCAACATGCTGATACATCAAACTTGCCTTTTTCTTATTTAATTGAAAAAAACAATAGTACATATATATCTCCCGCAATAAATCTAAGAAGTGTTGGTACAATACGTGATGCAAAAAAATGGCCTGAACGAGACAAAAGAAAAGATCCTGACAAACTTGATTGTATTAATTTCAACTTGTTAAGCCCATATACAATTCAAAAAGTCTTTGCAGGTATTAAAATCCTAAAAAATCTACAAGTTACAGCAGGGGAAACCTCTGAAATTTACACCTATCAAAGTTGTATTATCACAAATCATTCATTAAAAAGAGGCTTGCAGTTATATGAAATAATTATTCATAAATTTCTTGGAAATTCAATTATAAAGAGACTTGAGAAAACAAAATTTAAAAATAACGACGAAATCAGAGATAGACTAAATCCACAAACAACAATTGGATTAGGAGAATGGGTAGACCTTTCCGGACTAATTGCTCCAAAATCAGAAATCGACATTCTTCTTGATCAAATAGAGTCAGGAAAAGTAGCAAAATTAAAAGAGATTAATGATGTTCTTCATAAACTTCATGAAAATTATTATGTAAATGAATGGACTTGGGCCTGGCAAAAAATTCAATCATTTTATAAATTAGATGCAGATAAAATTACCGCAAAAGATGTTATAAAAATTGTCAACAAATGGAAGGAATCCGTTATTGGACTCGATGAATTGATCTATCAAGATGCAAAAAAGGAGTTTTCTTTATCATTTATGACAGGTTTTGGTGCTGATGGCAATATACAAGACAGAGCTATGGATTTTGAATATGTTAGAGGGGCCTTTGACAAAAACACGTTTGTTAGGACAACCTTGAAACACATTGAGGATAAGAAAGCTTTAGGCAACGAACTAATTGAAAGGATAAAGAATATAAATTAATTTAATATACTTGTATAAAATTATCAAAATATGACTGAAAAAACTATTGAATTAATTAAACAATTCAGTCCCAAATCGGTTAACATTCCAATCAATAAATGTGAATTAGAAGAGGTTGTTGAAACTCTTTATTCATCAATGTTTCCAATTTGTGAATGCAATAATTCTACCAACTTACGTGATACATTAATGGATACAGCAGAGAAACTACATCGAAATATTGAAAATTATACCAATACAGAAACTGCTGACAACATACTAGAGTCTTTTATAGAAAACCTCCCTTCTATACATCAGCGACTTTATGAAGATGCAAATTGTTATTTACAATATGATCCTGCAGCTAAATCACTTGAAGAAGTTATTTTAACATACCCTGGTTTTTTTGCATTAAGTATTCACCGTATAGCACATGAGCTTCACAAGCTACAAGTTCCATTAATTGCTAGGTATTTTTCAGAATATGCACATTCAAAAGTAGGAATTGATATACACCCTGCAGCCAAAATAGGCAATAATCTATTTATGGATCATGGCACAGGCATCGTAATAGGAGAAACGACAGAAATTGGAAATAATGTAAAGATTTATCAAGGAGTTACTTTAGGTGCACTCTATGTTGAAAAGAAATTTTCAAACATGAAACGCCACCCTACAGTTGAAGATAATGTAGTAATATACGCTAATGCCACAATTTTAGGTGGAGAAACAGTTATTGGACACGATTCAATAATTGGAGGAGGCTCATGGCTTACACAAAGCGTAATACCATATTCGCTAGTTTACAATTCAGTTGATGTAAAAATACGAACTGTTAAAGATTTCAACGAGCCTTATAATTTTATGATTTAATTAGTTTAAAACTATCTATTCAGATCCAATTTTTATAATTAAACCTATTCTTATCTCATCTAAATGATTATAATCGTAAATATTTTATGAAATATAATAATATATTAGAATCAATTGGAAATACACATCATATTAGATTGAATAAACTTTTTCAGGAACATGATGTGTGGATAAAGCTTGAAAAACAAAATCCAACGGGAAGTATTAAAGATCGTATTGCACTATCAATGATTGAGGATGCAGAAAGACGTGGAATAATTAAGCCGGGGCAAACAATTATTGAACCTACTTCAGGAAATACAGGCGTTGGACTTGCATTTGTTGGCGCAGTTAAAGGCTACAAAGTTATAATTATAATGCCCGAGTCTATGTCTTTAGAGAGAAGACAACTAATAAGCCTTTTCGGTGCAAAACTTGTACTTACTCCACGTGAAAAAGGCATAAGAGGTGCTATTGAGAAAGCCAAGGAACTACAAAATGAAATTCAAGACTCTTGGATACCTCAACAATTCCAGAATTTATCAAATCCTGAAATTCATGCTAATACAACAGCTCAGGAAATCATAAATGATTTTCCTGAAGGATTTGATTATTTTATTACCGGCATAGGAACTGGCGGTCATATAACAGGTGTTGGCCGAGAACTTAAGAAAAAACATCCTACTATTCAGATTATAGGAGTAGAACCAATAGAATCCCCCATAATTTCGGAAGGTAAGTCGGGACCTCATTCAATACAGGGTATAGGAGCAGGATTCATACCTGATACATTAGATCTAAATGTTTTAGATGATGTTATAAAAATCACAAAAAATGAAGCTTATGAATACGCTAAACAATTAGCTAAGATTGAAGGAATATTGGGAGGGATATCTACAGGTGCTGCTATCGCTGCCGTAGTAAAAAAAATCTCCAAGTTGGAAGAAAGAAAACGAATTCTTACATTTAATTATGATACAGGAGAGAGGTATCTTTCTATTGAAGGATTATATAAATAATCAAATAACATTTCTATCTATCCCGAAATTTCTTCAAGTATTGCAACTGCAGTCTCAACTGTCTCAACATTACCTATTAAAAGTGATCTTCTCCTACCAGTTTCTCGAAGTTTACAATTACGTGGATATTTTTGAATATAATTCAATAGTTCCCCAAAGACAGTTGATTGATAATAAGGAGATTCGTTGTCAGAGACAAGATTTAAGGACATTTTTCCATTTTTTAGTACAATCTTCTCAATACCTAACGGTTTGGCAAGACGTCTTAAACGTACAATACGAATAAGCTCTCTTACTTGATGAGGTAACTTCCCAAACCGATCTTCCATTCTCTTTATAAAGTCTAAAATTTCTATTTCTGTATCCATACAATCCAGCTCGCGATACAGTGCAACTCTTTCCGCATCGTTAGGAATATACATTACAGGAAACATAAGCTCAAGGTCGCTTTCTACATGAATATCCTCCACAAAATTATCTTCTCCAGCTTTTTCATTTAGAGTATCTTTATATAGATCTGAGAACTCATCCTTCCTTAACTCCTGTACCGCTTCAGTAAGAATTTTTCTATATGTTTCATATCCAATATCAGCTATAAATCCACTTTGCTCTGCTCCCAACAGATTACCTGCACCTCTTATATCCAAATCCTGCATAGCAATATGAAGGCCACTACCCAATTCAGCAAAATTTTCTATTGCCTGCAAACGACGACGTGAGTCAGCACTTAAAGTATATAGTGGTGGAGCAAGTAGATAACAGAAAGCTTTACGATTACTTCTCCCTACTCTTCCACGTAATTGATGCAAATCGCTTAATCCAAAGTTTTGAGCATCTATTACGATAATTGTATTTACGTTAGGCATATCTATGCCTGACTCTATAATAGTTGTTGCTATAAGTATATCTTGTTCTTGATTCATAAAATCGGATATAACACGCTCTAGCTTTTTAGGATCCATTTGCCCATGCCCTACAGCTATACGCACATTTTTAATTTCTCTCATAACAAGATCTTCCAATTCATAAATATTTTGGATGCGATTATTTACTATAAACACCTGTCCATTACGGCTTAACTCAAAATTTATAGCATCGCGAATAATCTCTATATCAAATGTATGAACCTCAGTCTGTATAGGATATCTATTTGGTGGTGGTGTACTTATTGTAGAAAGATCACGTGAGCCCATTAGTGAAAACTGTAAAGTACGTGGTATTGGTGTTGCTGTCATTGTAATAGTATCCACATTAACTTTCATTTGTTTAAGTTTTTCTTTTGTAGAGACTCCAAATTTTTGTTCTTCATCAATGACCAACAATCCTAGGTCTTTGAATTTCACATCCTTGCTAACAAGCCTATGAGTACCAATCAAAATATCTATCTTCCCTTCTTTCAGATCATTTAGAATCTCTTTTTGTTCTTTTGGCGTACGAGCTCTACTTAAATAATTAACTTTAACAGGAAAATTCATCAATCTATCTTTAAAAGTATGATAATGTTGAGTAGCAAGCACTGTTGTTGGAACTAAAACTGCAGTCTGCTTACCATCAGTTGCTGCTTTAAAAGCTGCTCTGATCGCAATCTCCGTCTTCCCAAATCCAACATCACCACAAATAAGTCGATCCATCGGTTGTTCACTTTGCATATCAGATTTCACATCACGAGTAGCCTTTACCTGATCAGGTGTATCTTCATACATAAAAGAAGCCTCTAACTCAGTTTGTAGATATGTGTCTTTAGAAAATGCAAAACCTTTCTCTTGTTGTCGTTCGGCGTAAAGTTTAATCAAATCCCGTGCAATATCTTTTATCTTTAATTTAGTTTTAGCCTTAACGCGTTCCCAAGCACCACTCCCAAGCTTGTTTAGTTTTGGATTTTCTCCTTCTTTACCTTTATATTTTGAAACTTTATGTAAAGCATGAATTGATACAAATATTGAATCATTATTGTGATAATTAATCTTTATGACCTCTTGAATCTTATCACCGATGGGCAACCTAACAAGTCCGGAAAATCTTCCAACACCGTGATCCATATGCACCACATAATCACCTGGTTGTAGTTGATTGATTTTTTTTAAGGTCAATGCAACTTTACCTGAACGAGCCCTATCTGATTTCAGGCTATACTTGTGAAATCTGTCAAAAATCTGATGATCTGTAAAACAGCATATTTTAAGTGATTTTTCAATAAAACCTTCATGTAATGTTTTGTTAACAGGAACAAAAGGAATCGAATTATTTCTATCTTCAAATATATGAAAAAGTCGCTTTTGCTGTTTCTCACTATCACTTAATATGTAAATGGTATATCCATCACTTAAATGTTGATTTAAAGATTCTATAAGAAGATCAAAATTCTTATGATAAAGCGGTTGAACAGAAGTGTTAAATTTAATTGTCGAATCTGCTGAGTTATCCATTTTAACACCAAAATGAACCTGCTTGAATGGTTTAATCGAAGCCATAAACTCTTCTATAGTCATCAAGTCAACTTTAACATACTCAACATCTTTCGGGTCAATTTCTATGTGTAAATCATCCTTATTGAGCGATTCTACACGGCTCCCAATCCATTGTATATCATCAACTCCTATTATTGATGATTCTGGCAAAAAGTCGAATAATGAAGAGTTTTTACTACTGTTTCGTCCAAATTCAGGAACAACTCGTATGGTATTAAATCTCTCCTTAGAGAGCTGAGACTCCATATCGAAATTTCGAATTGTCTCAACTTCATCTCCAAAAAAATCAATTCGAAAAGGGAGCTCTGACGAAAAAGAGAAAACATCAAGAATACTTCCTCTCTGTGCATATTGTCCAGGTTCATAAACATAATCAACAAGCTGAAACCCAAAGTCATCAAGAACCTCACTTACAAAAGAAGCATCAACTTGTTCACCTACAGAAATTGTTAAAGTTTTCTCAATTAATTGTTTTGAAGATATAGTTTTCTCTGATAAAGCATCTGGATAACTTACAATAATCATTGTTCTGTTATCTCCCTGCAGCCTACTTAAAGTTTCGGTACGTAGAATTTCATTCGCAGCATCCAGCTGACCAAATTTTGCAGCTCGTTTATAAGCAGAAGGGAAAAAAAGAACATCTTTAGAATCCATTATCTGAGTCAGATCATGATAAAAATAAGCTGCTGATTCAGCATCATCTAATATATGAAGATATGTTTCAGGATTTTTATTATAGAGGGCTGAAGAAAATATTGCACGTGACGATCCTTGCAAACCCTTAACCGATAAGACATTCACTTTTTTCAGTAATGAGCCTGCTGCTGATATTTCAGGTAGCTTTTCAACTAGTTGTTGTAGTTGAGTAATATCTATAGTTTCAACCATTAAAATGAAAGTGCAAAGGTAGATTTTTTTTTCTTATCTTTGCCCCAACAGGAATAAAAAATATATTATGCAAAAAGATACTAAGTTTACACCTGATTTTATATTTGAAAGCAGCTGGGAAGTATGCAACAAAGTTGGAGGTATTTATACAGTATTATCTACACGCGCTAATTCTTTGCAAAAAATCCATAAAGATCGTATTTTTTTTATTGGCCCAGATATATGGAGTGAGCAGGAAAGTCCATGGTTTAAAGTTGATGAGACATTGTATACAGAGTGGCGCGAAAATGCATTAAAAAATCAAAACCTCAAAATACGTATCGGAAGATGGGATATACCCGGAGAGCCAATAGTTTTTCTTGTTAAATTTGAACAATTAATAAGTCATCAAAACGAGATCTACGGCAAACTGTGGCAAGATTTCGGTGTTGACTCTCTAGAAGCTTATGGTGATTATCATGAATCAATCATTTTTGCATATGCTACAGGAATGCTTATAGAAAATTTCTACCGATTTCACCATCTTGAATCATATAACATAGTAGCCCACTTCAATGAGTGGATGCTTGGTGCAGGTGCGCTCTACATCAAAAAATTTGTTCCAAAAATAGCAACAATATTTACAACTCATGCAACCTCCATTGGCAGATCAATAGCAGGTAATAATTTACCTTTATATGGTCATCTACATGAGTATAATGGAGATCAGATGGCGAGACAATTGAATATGTCAGCCAAACATTCTATCGAAAAGAAAGCTGCTTTAAATGTTGATTGCTTTACAACTGTAAGTGATATTACTGCCGAAGAATGTGCACAGTTTTTTCAACGTAGACCTGACGTTGTCACTCCTAACGGTTTTGAAAAAAACTTTATCCCAAAAGGCAATAATTATATCAGAAAACATAAAAATGCAAGAAAGGTTCTGCTGAAAGTTGCAGAAAAAACATTAGGACATTCAGTACACAGGGACGCTTTATTAGTTGGAATCAGTGGCAGATATGAATACAAAAATAAAGGAATTGATTTGTTTATCGATTCTTTAAAGCATTTGCAGTCCATGAAAGAACTTACTCGCGATGTTATTGGTTTTATAATGGTACCAGCATGGATAAAAGGACCTCGAAAAGATCTACAAGCTCTTATCAATGATATATCCAAAAATGGCAAGCCGGCAAAAACAGATAAATATACCAACGAATGTCCGTTCGTAACTCACGAGCTCATGGATCCACAACACGACAATGTTATAAACCATATCAAACATGCAGGTTTGTGTAATGAGCCTAAAGATAGGGTTAAAATAATTTTTGTTCCTTCCTACCTAAACGGTGATGATGGCATTTTCAATCTTGATTATTACGATTTACTCATAGGATTAGATATATCCGTTTTTCCTTCATATTACGAACCATGGGGATATACTCCTCACGAGAGTGTTGCTTTCTCTATACCTACTATAACTACAACTCTATCAGGATTTGGCGTATGGGCAAAGAAAAAGGGTGACCACGAGCCTAATCTCAGCGACGGAGTTGAAGTAATATATCGCGACGATTACAATTACAAGGAAGTATATGAAGAGATAGCATCGGTGATTTACGACTACACAATAAAAAGTAATGAACAAATTTTAATGTTAAAAGATAGTGCTGCGGAACTATCCAACAAAGCCGACTGGGCTCATTTTATAAAGTATTACCGTGAAGCTTATGGAAAAGCATTATATAATTCATTTTTAAGATTATCCAAACCTTATAAACTTAATTCAGATTAAATGAGTTATCTTTGCTACGTTTTTCTTTTATAAGTAATTAGGTTATTACCTACCTATTAATAAATAAACAATTTAAACCAACAACAACAATGATTATTAAATCAAATTATTCAAATAGTCCGGTTTGGAGAGATATTCATGTTCATGCGATACTGCCTTCTGAGCTGCAACCATTAGAAGAGATTTCTCATAATCTTTGGTGGGTCTGGAACGAAGAAGTTAAGGCCATTCTAGAGACCTTAGATCCCGACGAATGGGAAGAAAGTGGTAAGAATCCGGTTGTAATGCTTCAAAATCTCCAATCAGATGTTACAGAAAGATTAATTAAAGATAAAGAGTTAATAGAACGAATAAAGCATGTTTATGAAAAATATCAGGAATACATGAACGTTCCGTATAATAGTGAACGACCAAGTATTGCATACTTTAGTATGGAGTATGGACTATCTCATGTATTGAATATTTACTCAGGCGGATTAGGAGTACTTGCAGGTGACTATCTGAAAGAAGCAAGCGATAGCAGAGTTGATATGACTGCTGTTGGCTTTCTTTACAAATATGGTTACTTCACACAAACTCTTTCAATGGACGGTCAGCAGATTGCAAATTATGAAGCTCAAAACTTTGGCAATCTCCCAATAAGCCAGATTCTGAACGATGAAGGTACTCCAATGATTCTGGAAGTTCCATTTCATGACAGAATCGTATATTCATACATCTGGAAAGTAGCTGTTGGACGTATAAATCTTTACCTCATGGACACAGATTTAGAGCAAAACAGCGAATATGACCGTTCAATAACTCACCAACTATATGGGGGTGATTGGGAAAACAGAATGAAACAAGAATACCTCCTAGGTATCGGAGGAATATTGCTTTTAAAGAAACTGGGCATTAAAAAGGATGTTTATCATATGAATGAAGGACATGCTGCATTTATAAATGTTCAGCGTCTACGTGACTATATAGTAGAAGAAAACCTTCCATTCAATTTGGCACTTGAGATTGTGCGTGCTTCATCTCTTTATACAGTGCATACACCAGTTCCTGCAGGACACGACTATTTTGATGAATCGCTTATAGGAAAATATATGACTCCTAAAGTTAACAAGATAGGAATTTCATGGCAGCAATTCATGGATATGGGACGTTCTAATCCTGGAACGAATGAAAAATTCTCAATGAGTGTATTTGCTCTAAATACAGCACAAGAGGTTAATGGCGTAAGTAAATTGCATGGTACTGTCTCACAAAAGATGTTCCAACCTCTTTGGAGTGGTTATTTCCCTGAAGAGTTGCATGTAGGATATGTCACAAATGGCATTCACCTTCCAAGTTGGGCTACATCTTCTGTAAAAGAAATGTATGAAAAACATTTTGGTGCTAACTTCTTTGAAGACCAGTCTAACAAAGATCTATGGAGTAACATTTATAATGTAAGTGACGAAGAACTATGGTCGCTACGCTGTCACCTCAAAAAAAAGCTCATAGACTACATTCATGTGGAGTTTAAAGAAGGCTGGCTAAAAAATCAAGCCGATCCTTCCAGGATAATGAATATGCTAGAAGAGGTTAATCCCAATGCATTACTAATTGGATTCTCAAGAAGATTTGCAACCTACAAACGCGCACACCTTCTATTTACAGACTTAGATAGATTATCCAAAATAGTTAACAACCCAAAGTATCCTGTACAATTTATCTTTGCAGGTAAAGCACATCCTGCTGATGGAGGTGGACAGGGTTTAATTAAACAGATTGTTGAAATTTCAAGACGACCAGAATTTCTAGGTAAGATCATCTTCTTAGAAAATTATGATATGAGATTAGCTAAAAGGCTTATATCAGGTGTTGATATATGGTTGAATACTCCTACTCGTGCACAAGAAGCATCAGGAACCTCAGGTGAAAAAGCTGAAATGAATGGTGTGCTAAATCTATCAGTACTTGATGGATGGTGGTATGAAGGGTATGAAGAGGGTGCCGGGTGGGCATTAACAGAGAAAAGGACCTATGATAATCAAGAATTCCAAGATGAACTTGATGCATCTACAATTTACTCTATGCTCGAAAATGAAATTATACCACTTTACTATGCACGCAATAGTAATGGTTTTTCTCATGAATGGATACAGTATATCAAAAAGTCAATGGCTTTAATAGCTCCAAAATGTACTACAAAAAGAATGATGGATGATTATTTCGATAATTTTTATAATAAACTTGGAGAACGTTCAAAAAAGCTAAGAGAAAACAATTTTTCCAAAGCAAAAGAAATAGTTGCCTGGAAAGAAGATACTGCTTCAAAATGGGATACTTTTGAAGTTGTCAAACTCGATTTCAATCCGAATCAGAAGATAAATATCACCAACGGCAACAATGAAGTGTACGGTTCTGTTATTATTGACAAAAAAGATTTAAAATGTGATCTTGCTGTGGAATGTGTAGTTGTTGATATTGACACATTGAGTAAAACACCAAAGTTTGTAGAATCTTATGAGTTTGATCTTGTAAAGGTTGAAGGAAATTTACTTTATTTTGAAACTAATAAAGCATTAAATGATCCTGGAACACATCAATACGGACTACGTGTTTATCCTAAAAATAAAGATCTTCCGCACAGAATGGACTTCGCCTATATGAGGTGGATATAATTGATTGTTTTTAGTATTTTATATAAAAAAAGCGTCTCATAATGAGACGCTTTTTTCGGATATACCGCATTACAAATGTAATATTGAATTAACTATAAAGATTATATTTCTTTATAATCAAATGGTAGAAGGTTATATTGCATCCAATAATCTACTTTTGTGCGGTGAGTTTCCAAAACGTTTGCTATACAAGCTTACTAGATGAGACACACTCCTAAAATCATACATTTTAGCAATTTCAGTAATACTCATATCTGAATTAAGTACCAGAGACTGGATTTCCTCCATTTTACGATCTAACATCCACTGATAAGGTGTTTGTCCAAAGCTCTTCTTAAAATGACGTGTAAAAGTTCTAACGCAATCATATTTGCATAATTCAGCCAACTCACTAACACTTTTTGTTGACATATAATTTTTAAGAACTTTATCTTCAAATTTCCTTGACTTTGTTGAGTGAGGAATAAGTTTAACAAGTACAATTTCCTTCTCTGATGAAGATTTAACTTTACTGGTTAATCCATCTGAAAAAGTAAATGTGCAAGACTCAACATCTGTGAGTAAATACTTGCGTATTTTATCTCTGTTTCTATTTTCTGATACCATATTTTCTTTTGTTAATTGTTCCTGTATAAACCGAATTACTTAAAGTTACACGAATATCAAATTCACCTGTACCAATTTCTGAGATATTTACTACATCAACTCCCATATCATATACTTGGAAGAAAGATTGTTTAGCACCCCTTGCTCCATATATCTCAACTAACACAGGACCACGATAGTCTTCTACTGAAATGATTAAGACGTTATTTTCTACTTGTGTTTCAATCATAGGCTCAGCAGCGAATGATTGAATACCGTACATACTCCTTGACGCTACTCTCGTTGTTCCACCTTCTCGGCTAAGAGCAACGTGATCCTCCCAATCATCCAGCACATTATTTGCATTTACTAAAGTTGTAGTAAACATTACTGTTGTACAAACAGCTGCTAAGAATAACACAAACCCTGCTTTTTTCATATTATTAAAATATTTTAAATCATTAGAGATTACAGACACAAAATAACTGACTATAGACACATCATGCAATACCTTACCGTTTTTTTAACGGCATATTACAACACTAAGCGTTGATTATAAGCACTGTAGCGATGTCTTTTTTAACGCTAATTAATCGTTGAAAATTGAAATGTCAAGGTTGTTTTCGGACATTTTCTTCTTTAACTGAGACTTTCTAACCCTAACGCTTTCAATTGTAGTATTCATGAAAGTAGCTAACTGACGATTATCTGCATCACACGAAAGTAACATTAATATCATTTTTTCGTTAGAGTTGAGAATTTTCTTATCATCAATTAAACGAGTGTAGCTGAAGAAGGTTTCTTCATCTGGAGAAAGAGTTTTATTTATATCACGAAGATCTGTGTCTGTATTTTTGAGTATTTTATGCATATCTTTATATACTTTAGGCTGAGTTGAAACATATTTCTGTGTAAGTTTCTCAAACTCATCCTGAAGAAAAGTAAGCCTGTCCGAAATATTACTATATAAAAGCAGAAGCCATTTACGTTTACCCTCTTCCTCTCTCATTATTGCTGCCTGTATCTCCTGCTGTTTCATTTTATTTTCTGTCATCAATAATCGTGACTGAGTAACTCTCTTAACCTTCCTGGCGTACATCAATATGCCTATTAATATAATAAATAAGATCAATGCACCGATTATAATCATCAGGTTTTGTTGGTGTGCTCTAAGTATCTCATTTTCTGCTTCTGTCAGGTCATATTTTTTTTCAAGTTCAGCTATTTGTGTATCTAATCGCCTTGAAACTGTATTTTTGTAATATTCAGATGCTTTTTTTCTGTAATCGTTGGCATTTGAAAAATTGCTTTGCCTCTCAGCAATATTAGCAGCATTCTCAAAATACATATGATTATAAACATATGAAGTGTCCTCTATTATTTCAATAGCCATTTGAGCATACAGCATAGCGCTATCTAATACTTCAAGTCCTAAATATCTAGATGAAATGTTGTAATATACCCTTGAAGTCTCAACATTCTCACTCTGCACTGAATACAATGATAATTTAGCTTTTTCTCTATCTAATGCAGTTAAAGGGTCGTCCAATACATCATAATAAAATGACTGAGCATTTAAGATGAAATAATCTTTAAAAGATAGTTTATTATAAAATTGTGATAGCGAGTCTAAATAACTCTTTCCTTTCTCAATGTTCCTTTGCTGCATTTCGTTCCAAAACAGTGCAAGATAAGAATCAAATAGATGAACAGAATCTTTCTCTTCATGTGCGAAGGCAAGTGTTCGAAGTAGGTGTTGATTGGCTGAAGAGTAATTTCTATTATTATGATGGACGTTACCAAGAAAATAATTAATTAGATAACCAAGACTTGGATCTCGTTCGGTCATTGAGTTTAGTAATCTGTCAGCTTCTCTTAATGGCTCATAAACTGTACTGTCTCTTATTCCCATGCGTGTACGTACTATTCCTTGATATGCAAGAGATCTAATTAGATTGGGATTGTCCGAATCAGAAGTTTTGTAATAATATGTAACTGAATTAATCAAAGAGTCGCTTGTAAAACTAACATAGGTCTTATCATCAGAAATAACTTTAAGAAGATTATAATAAGCTCTGTTAGATCTGCTTAAATCTTCCTGTCGAACAGTTTCTAAACTATCAGATACAATTTGCGGAACACTGTCTATCATTCTATCCCAAGATGATAAAGTAGTGAATACCTGCATATCTTCAGCTCCACCTGAGCAAGAATAATTCAAAAACAGGATAAATATATATGGTATTATAAAACGGACAAAAAACATCAACTTTCACTTAATATAACACTTACAAATATACAAATTAATATTCACTGTTGTCCGATAAAAACTTTTTGAAAGAAGTACGAGGGCAAATTTAA